>JAITNM010000182.1 GCA_031290475.1 Treponema sp.
CGGCCGTACTCTTGAAGCTGTTTTTAAGGTATGGTAACATAAGCCATGCAGCCCGATGAAACCGACTGGAAAATTATCAATATTCTGCAAAAAAACGATGTCCCCAATAATACCATAGCCAAGAAGCTGAATATTTCAGAAGGGACTGTCCGGGTCAGGTTAAAAAAGCTTAAGGACGCCGGCATTCTGAAGGTAAAAGCCCTCATCAATCCGGAGGTTCTGGAACACAAACAGCTTGCCCTGGTGGCCATGCGTGTTTCCGAATCGCGTCTGCTTGAATCCAAAGCCAAAAAGGTTTCGGCCCTGGAAAGCGTTCTTTCCGTTTCGATTGTATCCGGCCGCTATGATTTGGTAGCCGAGGTGCTGGTCGATTCAAACCGGGGGCTGGTGAAATTTCTTACCGAAGAATTACCCCATGTCGAAGGGATACTCTATTCCGAAAGCTATCTGATGCTCAAAACTTACAATAAGTTCGTCTAATTCCGGGGTATAGCCGATCCGTTCTCAAAGCTCACCGTTCGTATACGGACTTCCCGTCGAAGATGGTGTAGTCGGCCTTTGCGTCCTTGATTTCGTCATCGGTTACGGCGAAAAGGTTTCGGTCCAGGATAACGATGTCCGCAAAGTTTCCCGCTTTAAGCGTTCCCAGTTCATTTTCGCGGAAACAGTTATACGCGCTGCCCCAGGTATACATTTTGAGCGCGGTTGCGAGGTCAAGCTTCTCTGACGGCGCCCATCCGCCTTCAGGTTTATGGTCATTGAAGAGCCGCGTCTTGGCGCGGTAGATACCGGGCAGGGGGTTGTTGTCTATAACCGGATGATCGGTTCCAAACGCGAGAACGCCTGCGGCATCAAGGTACTTCCTGAACGGAAAGGCCTTGTTTGTCCGCTCTTCTCCGAGAAGAGCCGGATACGGGTTTGCATCATAAGAGGCTACCATTGCAACATGTTCCGGCTGGACCGATGGAATGACGCCGAGTCTTCCGAAGCGCGGGATATCTTCGTCCGAGCAGAGTTCGCAATGTTCGATTGAATGGCGGACATTCTTCTTGCCGTGTTGCTTGATCGCTTCTTCGATATAATCAAGCGCGTAACGGACCGTCCTGTCTCCGATTGCGTGAAGCCTGACGGACAAGCCCCTTTTATGGGCCTCCGCAATAGTCTTTTTTATTTTTTCCAGCGGGCAGGTGACAATTCCTTTATCCCTGGGCTCATTGAGATAATTTTCGAGCAAAAGCGCCGTATGATTAGAAGTGACCCCGTCCATAAATTGCTTGACATGGGTAACCGTAAGCTTTTCCGACGTGTACTTCTTCTGCCACTCAAGCACTTCATCAAGGTCGTCGAAAAGGCTCGGCGCCGCGTGAACCCTCATGGTAAAGGCGCCTTCCTTTTCAATCTGCGCGTACGCGGGAATATATCCAATATCCCCGGTAAAATCAGGCATAACGTCCGTTACGGAGGTAAGTCCAAGAGAATTTGCCCGCTGCATATAACTTGTTACATATTCTTTTATACGGCCTTTATTGAGTTTAAATGCTTTTGCCGTCGCAAGGTTCATGGCGCCGTCATACAAAAGACCGGCCGGCTCGCCGTTTGCGTCCCGGATAATTTTTCCCGCCTCAGGCTCCACGGTCTCCTTCGTAATGTTGCACACTTCAAGCGCCTTGCTGTTAAGCCAGCAGCAGTGGCCCGAGGCCTGCATGAGAAAAACAGGCCGGTCGGGGATATACTTATCAAGGTCCGCTTTTGACGGTTCAACCGGATTTTTCCAATAGAGGTGATACCAGCCGCCGCCGATTATAAATTCATCCGAGGGAACCGTTTTAGAGAATTCATATATCATTCTCGCCGCTTCATCGGCGGAGGCCGCCTTTTCAAGGTTTTTACATGACATAAAAAACCCTGCTGAAGTCATGTGTGTATGACTGTCGTGGAAGCCCGGCATAACGAGCCTCTCGCCCGCGTCAATCGTTTTCACCCCCGCAAATTCAGCGGGGGCTTCGCCTTTACCGGTTTTTGCGATTTTATTTCCGGCTATGGCGACGAAGCCCGCGAAAGGCTCGTTACCAATGCAGTCGAAAATCGCGTTTCCCTTGATAAGTAAATCAATGTTCACGGTACGTACGCCTTTTTATTACGTTCTCGTCGCGGCAGAGTTCCACGAAGACATTCACTGCCGTTTCGATGGTATCATCCGGAAAATCATAGCCCTCCGTATGTATCTGCGGAATATCGCCGCCGCCGATGACGAACATCGCGCCCGGCGCCCTGTGCAGGAAATGCCCAAAATCTTCCGAGCCCCGTGCGGTGAACGGAAGCTCCATGAACTCCGCACCGCACCTCTCGCAGGCTTCACGCACGGCCTGGACGCATTGCGCATGGCTTGCATTCTCCGGAAATGTCTCGTGGTAAGATACTTTGAGTTCGATCTGGTGCGCCGCGGCCCGGGCCTCCGCGACCGCGAGGGTACTGGCGATAGCGGCCTCCATTTCACTCTGGCGGGCGCCCCTGCACGTGAGCCACAGGCTTCCCTCGCCCGGAGATACGCCGAAGGACTTCTCGCCAATCTCCACATGCACAACCGTGCACATGACAAGGTCCTCATACTTGCTCTGGTCGAAGGTCCCGGGGAGGCTTGAGATAGTCTCCGCTATTGCCAATGACGGGTTGCGGCCGTCCTCCGGGAGGCTCGCATGGGATGGGGTCCCGGTAAAATCAAGCCTGATGCCGGTAGAAGCGCAATTTGTCGCGCCGCTGCGGCCTCCGATCACCTTGTGCGGGAACGTAGGAAAATTGTGCAGCCCATAGAACTCATCAATGGCAAAGGCGTCAAATATGCCGAGGCACTGCAGGGCGCCTTCCCCCGTCTCCTCTCCCGGCTGAAACAGGAAGATGATATTGTTCGGCCCTCCGTCCGCGTTGATCTCAAGCGCGGTCCCCGCAAGGATGGCGCTGTGACCGTCGTGGCCGCATTTGTGCGACACTCCCGGCGTTTCGGACGCATAGGGCACATCAATACCTTCGTCCATGGGAAGCGCGTCGAAATCCGCGCGGAACGCGACGGTGGGCTTGTTGTCCCCCGCGTGGTAGTACGCGTAGAACCAGGAACCGCAATCAACAACCTGAAGCGACGTGGTCTTTGTCAGGAAGTCCATGAGGTGCTTTTTTGTACGCGCTTCATGCATGGACAGCTCGGCAAGTTCGTGCAGACGGTGGCGAAGCTGTGTTATCGTCTCAAGGTGGCGCTGCTTCATGAGTTCAGCCACGCGCTCAATTCTTTGTAGATAAGCTTCGATTCTTCGATTTCCGGCGTCTCGAACAGGAAGTCGTGCCACAGGCCGTGCATAATGTGGGCCTTGACGGGAATTCCGGCCTTGTCCATCTTGTCTGCGGCGGTAAGCGCGTCAGATACGAAAACTTCCGTGTCATCCGCGGTAAAGAATGCCGGCGGAAGGCCGGTAAAGTCCATGTATATTGGGGATATATCCGGGTTTGTCGCATCGGGCTCATCTGTGTAGAAATGCACACTCTCGTCCAGAGGCGCCGTAAACATGATGTCCTTGCCGAGATTGTATTTGTAGGAAGCGCCCTTGAATGTAAAGTCCAAAAACCCGGACATGGATATAAGCCTGCCGGGCAGTTTCTTACCCTGGCGTTTAAGTCTTCCGCACAGGGCGAACATATACGTGGCCCCCGCCGAATCTCCCGTCACGATGATATCCGAAGGATCGTGGCCTTGTTTATTTACCATATAGTGGTACCCGTCTTCAGCGTCCTCCAGACCCGCAGGGTATTTAAATTCAGGGGTGTACCGGTATGTGGCGGCATAGGCAGGCAGCCCGAAGTTCCTAACATGACATATAGCGTTTGCCCGGCACCAGTTCGTATTTCCCCGCATAAAACCGCCGCCGTGGATGTAGTAGATTACTCTTTTTTCCCCAGGGTCAAGATTTTTGGGGGTGTATTTGTACAAAATTACGCCGCCGGCCGTGGTAATATCCTCCCGTATCATGGTATCAGGGGTAGTATCATCAAAATAGTCAAGCTCGTTGCCGGGGGCTATTGGGTATTTCTCGCTTAATTCAAGAAGCCTGGGGATACAGTTTTTGGTTTTCTGGGAAGGTTCTGTTTCAGTATGGATGAGCCAAGGCTTATCCTTATAGTCTTCAAACAAGGGATTCATGATATCTCCTTTAGTGATTCGTGGCGAGGGTCCATACCCCGCCCCTTGGGGCGTTATAAGGGGTACGGACCCGAGACCAATACCTTATGAGAACAACATACCCCGGTCGCTTGCGGCGGGGTTGTTGATTTTATTAACCACAGGGACGCCACAGACAAACAACGCAACAAACGCTTCCGTCTGTGTTTGTCTGTCTGTGCGCCCGTAGTTACCTGCTATTGTCAAGCCACAGAATCTTCTCTTTCCTGTCCCGCGTTCTCCCGCAGGAACGGACGGGATTCAAAGCCCTTGTACTTGATAAACGCGCCAATTATGCAAGCCACGGCGGTGGGAATAATCCAGCTGAAACCGTAGGTTGCAAAGATGTTCCATTTGCCGTAGAAGAAACCGGCCAAATGGCTGAAAACGGGCAATGCAAAGCCGAACATTCCGGTGCCAAAGTAGTCGCAGGCGCCCACAAATGCCGCCATGATGACCGCGGCCCGGTAAACATTGTCGTTGCGAATCTTGTTGGTAAATGGATTGAGGAAGACGAGCGCGCAGGCCATTGGCATCAGTATGATCATGATCGGCATGGCGAGATTGATGATGAACGTGACGCCGCTGCCGCCGCCGATATAGGAGAGGACGTTCATAAGGATGGCGAAGGCAAAGGCGATAATGCAGACCCACTTGTATTGCCATTTACCTTTGGTGAGCCGCACGAAATACTGGGAAAACATACTGCCGCTGCCGATACACGTGGTAAACGTCGCAAGCAGGACTACGATGCCCATAAGAATCGTGCCGCCCCTGCCGATGGACGCGCTGATGATGTAGTTCAAAAGATAGGTACGGTCGATGCGGCCGTTTTCCTCGAACAGGGCGATGAGTTCCTTGTTCGAAGACACAAGCAGTCCGAGAATTGTAAGGCCGAGGTAGATGACTATCAGGCAGACGCCGGCCACGAGGCCGGAACGAAGGATGGTCTTTGTCTGTTCGGCGGATTTCTTGATGCCCTTCGCCATCAGCGCGGTGATGATAATGACGCCGATAATCGTTCCGGTGGTCATGTCAAAGGTCTGGTAGCCTTCGATGATGCCGGCCTGGAACATCGTAGCGTATCCCATGGGAAGGACGGCGTCACGGATCGTACCGCCATTGACAAAGCCTACAATGATAAGGATGACAAGGCAGACCAGCAACGCGGGGGTAAGGATCTTTCCGACGATATCGACTACCTTTGTCGGGCGAATCGCGCAGATACACGCTCCGGCCAAAAAGATGGCGCAAAAGATCAAAGAAGGGCCTATGGTGGGAACGCCGGGCGCTATATTCGGCATAAAGACCGGCTTGAAAAACACTTCAAACGCGGTCGCGGCCGTGCGCGGCATTACAAAGACGGCGCAGCCGGTGATCATCGCAAAAGTACCCATAACGTTCATAAATTGCCGCCCCGGGCGATAGAAGATGCCGAGGGAAACCTGCGGAATTTTGCCCGCAGCCGCCAGCCCCAGAATACCGAGTACGGTATCGGCGAGGATGAACGCAATAAAGCCCTGCCACCAGTTTTTGCCTCCCATGAACCCGAGGAACGGCGGGAAAATCAGGTTCCCCGCCCCGAAGAACACCGCAAAAATCATGAATCCGACGGTCATAATCGTGACCCAGCTCCGCTCGGTTTTTTGAGCGGTTCCAATACTGTCTGACATTTTCAACTCCTCTTCTCTAACTGGTGTCCGTCCATAAAGCCGGTTGCTTTACGGACAGAACTTACATTTGCATACGCAAATGCGGTTTTCAAGGAAGTTTGTCCATTATGCGTCTGCATGACGGACAAACTCTAACTAAAATATGATGTTCCAACACAGCGTCATGATGCCATCCTTTAGAAGGGCCCCAGCTTGATCTTGTCGGCGATAACTATAAGGACATACCCGGCGACAATCAGGCAGGCGTATGCCTTCCAGCAAAACTTCATCCACTGGCCGTAACTTATACCGAACATGGACAGCACCACCAGGGTGCCGGCCGGCCAGATGGTGTTGGTAAAGCCGTCGCCGTATTGGTACGCGAGGACCAGCACCTGCTGATTGATGTTCAGGATCTTTCCCAGGGGGCTCAGGATAGGCATGAGTATTACCGACTTGCCGCTTCCAGAAGCGATGAAGAAGTTGAAGATTGTTACGAAGATATAGATTAACAGCAGGGTAACCAACGGGCTTTGGCCGCCCAGGGACTGGCCCATGGCGTTCACAAAGGTATCCAGAATGTGGCCGGTCTCCAGGAGCTGGGTCACTCCTCCGGCAAGGGCGATAACCATACAGGGCATTATGATGTTCATCATGCCCTTGGTGAATTCATTACAGGCCGTATCCAGGGGAATCCGGAATAAAACGGTTAACACCGCGGAAAGGAGGATGTAGATGCCGCATATCTGGGGGAACTGCCAGTGGAACTTGAGGCTTCCAAGGACAACAAAGAATATGGTTACGATGAACAGGATCAGGGCAGCCATGCGCTTAGGCGTAAAGGGAACCTCCTCTCCCACCTCGACCGTGGTTGCCCGCTGCTGTTGGTATTCCGCAGCCACAATGCTCTTGGACGGGTCTTTCTTGATCTTGATGCAATAGCGGAGCAGGAAAAACAGGGCAATAAAATAAAAGACCAAAAAGCCGATGAACCGGTAGCCGATACCTGAAAACAACGGCAGCCCCGCTATCTGCTGGGAAAGACCCACAGAAAAGGGGTTCATCATGCCGCTCGTAAATCCCACCGCCAGGGCGAGGAGCATAACCCCCGTACCCACCATCCGGTCATAGCCAAGGCTCAGGAACAGGGCCAGTACAATGGGGTAGAAGGGATACTGCCCTTCCGCCCAGCCCAGTACGCCCAGAATGACCGACAGGGTGTAAAACAGGACCACAACCCAGATCTCCTTGCCCTTGGAGCGCTTGACCAGTCTCTGGATACCCGCGGTAAAGGCGCCGGTAGATTGCAGTACCTGGATCATGCCGCAGGCGATAAGCAGCACGGCGATAATCGACGACGCCCGCACAAAGCCGTTATAAACGGACGACAGAAACTGTATGGGCGTTACCGGTGAGCTTGGAAGCGAGGTATAGGTGCCCGGCTTGACCACGGGCATCATGGCCCCCGGCGGCTGGAAGCGCTCGAAGGTACCCGCAGGCACCACATAGGTGAGGATGCTCACAAATACCATCAGAATCAGCATGATGATATATACATGCGGAAGCCTGAATCCTTTCTTTTTCTGCAAATTTTCCATCTGGACTCCTTTTGAAAATTTTCAGCGTATCCCTAACGATTCGCCCCTTGCCGGGCAAGCCATTCAACCGCGCAGTTTGCGTAAATCGCCGATCCCGAAGCAAAAGCCCTTTCGTCGAATACGACATTTGGGTTGTGATGGGGATAATTGTCTTCGCTGCCGCCGCCCAGGACCACGTGGAAACTGGGGACAAGCTCCGTAACAAAACAGAAATCCTCCGCGCCCTTATTTGGCTTCCCTTCGGTTATATTGCCGTCGCCCAGCACTTCCTTCGCAAAGGGCAGCATCTCGCCGGTTATTTTTTCATCGCACGCGGTAATGGGCAGGGGAATATAACTCATGGTATAGCTGCCCCGCATACTGGTAACGGTACTTTCGATGATTTCCGGTATCCGCTTGAGGAGATGCGCTCTTGCCCCCGCATCCAGGGTGCGGAAGCCAAACTGGAAGTCCGCCGTATCGGGAATAACATTACTGACAATGCCCCCCCGTACAACGCCGATGTTCAGGGTGGCAAACACGTCCGGGTCTATTTCTTTGGGGATGAGCTGGGTTAGGGCATTGTAGAGCTGGTTGCATATCATGAGGGGGTCAACGGAAAGGTGGGGTGCGGATGAATGGCCGCCTCTGCCCTGGATTTTAAGCAGGTAGGTATCAAGGGACGCGAAGGCCGATCCGCAAACATAGGCCGCCTTACCCGCGTCAATGATCGACCAGATATGCAGGGCCATGGCCGCATCGGGCTTCGGGTTTTCCAGCACGCCGTCCCATATCATGGTTAGGGCGCCGCAGCCTACCTCTTCGCCGGGCTGGAACATCAGTTTTACCGTGCCCTTAAGATCCTTTTCCATGGATTTGAGTATCCGCGCGGCCCCCAGCAGCATGGCGGTATGGGTGTCATGCCCGCACATGTGCCCGTTGGGACTGTCCGCCGCGATGGGCGAGCCGCTTGTCTCGTGTATGGGGAGGGCATCCATATCCGCCCTCAGCAGGATGCAGGGCGAGCCGCTGCCGATATTTGCCACAACCCCGGTGGATGCCTCTATAGGAGGTATCCCGGCGGAGGCGTACAAATCCCGCAGTTCCTGCTTCAAAACGCCGCAGTCCCGGTGGGGAATGCCCATTTCAGAGAGCCGCTCTTTCACATAAGCGGCGGTTTTCGGGAGATACAACCCGGTTTCCGGGATTTTGTGCAGGCGGTTCCGGTCCTCAATTATCCGCTGTTCCAGGGCTTTCGCCTGACGCAAAATTCCTTCCATCCGTTCTCCTTTACCTGATAGTCGTTTCCCCTCTGGCGGCCGGCGGCCGATAGCTTCTACAGACCTTCCTGCCAAAGTTCCTTATACAGGGCCATGATGTCATCCTTGTTAGGCGTCCGGCGGGTGTTGCCCGGGCTGCCGATGGCAAGGGCTTCTTCCGCCATTTTGGGGATCTGATTGAAAAAGTCAGCCTCCGGAACCTTACATTCCTGTAGGGTCTTTATATTCAAGCTGCGCAGCAGATCGGCAGTAGCGGTCACAAAGGCATCGGCGCCTTCCTCCGGCGTCATATCCGGACGGTACACGCCGATGGCCTTGGCAAGGTCGCAGAGCTGGGCTACGGCGCCGCTCTTCAGGTATTTCAGGCACACCCCCAGTAACTGGGCGTTGGACAGACCGTGGGCTATATGAAAGAGGGCGCCGATGGGCCGGCTCATGCCGTGCACGATGGTGACCGACGCGTTGCTGAAAGCGATCCCCGCTTCCTGGGCGGCTGTTGCCATTTCGCGGCGAGAGGCCACATTGCTCCCGTTGGTATAGACCTCATAGATGTTGCTAAATATCTTTTTGACCGCGGAAACCGCGAAGATGTCGCTCATGGGAAAGGCCTTCAGCGAGGTATAGGCCTCAATGGCGTGGGTCAGCGCGTCAACGCCGGTGGCAACCGTGACTCCCGGGGGAGCGGTCAGCGTAAAAACGGGGTCCACCACCGCCAGGGTTGCCATAAGACGCGGATCGCTTAAGAGCATTTTTACATTGGCGTCCGTATTGGTGATGATGGACACCTTGGTGGCTTCCGACCCCGTCCCCGCGGTGGTGGGAATCGTTACCGTGTTGGGAAGCTGCTTTTCGAGCTTCTTTCCCCTATATTCCTTGATGCTTCCGCCATTGGCGGCCACGGCGGCGATGGCTTTCATGGAGTCCATGGGACTGCCCCCGCCTATGCCGATGAGAAAGTCGCAGCCCTTGCCCTTATATATCTCGACGCCCTCGTCTATCATCGAGTGGGTTGGCTCGCTGTTGATTCCGGAGTAGACCGCGTATTCCGTGCCGATCTTATCCAGTTCATCGGTGAGTTTCTTGACATTGCCCAGACTTACCATCGCGTCATCCGTGACGATCAAAGCCTTTTTTCCAAATGCCTGTATATATTGCATACTCATTTGAACCGCATTTTCGCCGGTGATGATGTTTTGTGGAACAAAAAACAAATTTGCCATAATATGACCCCCTAATTTAATGCGGCATTTTGCCGCATACGTTAACCGAACTTTAGGCGCAAAGCGCTTAAGGCATAACTCATTGTTAAACGGTTAAGTTTATAACTATGTTTCGTAGAAGTCAAACGATTTCTTAAAATAATACCGGAAGGAGCTTGCAATCCCACCTTGCCATGTTACAATATAGAAAGGAGTTGCAAATGGGGCAATTTTTTACCGCTTCCGACGGAGCGAAGATCAACTATATTGATATGGGGCAGGGGCCCGTATTATTGTACGTTCATGCCTACGGCCAAAATATGGTGGTTAAAATGCCGTTTTTCGAGTCCCTGGCGCCCCATTTCCGGGTCGTGTCTTTCGATCAGAGGGGGTGGGGCGAGACTCCGGTTCAGGGGGAGCTGTCCCTGGATCAATCTGCCAAAGACACGAAGGACCTGATCGAATATCTCGGCCTAAAAGATGTGTACTTCGCCGGTTTTTCCATGGGCGTCTCCAGCCTTTTTGCCTATGTCCGGCAGTTTGGAACCAGGCATCTTGAGCGCATCGCCATGATCGACATGACGCCCTGCTTCATCAATAAGGAGGGCTGGACTCACGGCCTCTCCCAGGGCTGGTACACCGAAGAAACGTATCGGAAATACCTTGGGTGGATGGATGCCGGCAATTACCGGGATTTCAGGCTCTCTTTCACGTATGAAATTACTATGCCGAATAACGCCGCAAACCCCCGGGACTTTGAGCCAACTGAAGAGAAATACAAGATTCTGCAGGAAGCGATGAAAGACCTGCCCGGCGGAGTGGACGCCCTGCTCGACACGCCTCAAGAACTCCAGCCGGTATTTCGGGCATACTGGGTGTCCATGAGCGAAAATGACTTCCGCGACGTGCTGCCAAAGATCGACAAGCCAATGGCAATTATCTATGGGCGGCCCGGTTCTATCTACGATGAAGCTACCGCGAACTACATCGCCTCCAGGGTGCAAAAGCCCGAATTATACCCGGTGGACAACAACGGAACCCACCGGCTTATGATCAGCCATGAGGCCGAAGTCAATCAAAAATTGATTGACTTCGGAAACAGGCGTTTCTGAAAGAGCCTCAGCCGATAAAGGCCTTTATCTCCCGGAATACCGG
>JAITNM010000219.1 GCA_031290475.1 Treponema sp.
ATTTCCGAAAAGTATATTGAAGGACAAGCCCAGGCTGTCCGTTCAGTTAACAGTATCATCATTGATACAAATTGGAATATAGGTAAACACATTGTAGAATATGAACAGGGAGGCAATCCTAAAGCCAAGTATGGTGAAAAATTACTTGAAAATTTATCCCACGACCTTACCCTTTTGCACGGCCGGGGATTCAGCCGTTCTAATCTTAACTATATGCGCCTTTTCTATATGCGTTACCCAATTTGTGAGAAGCTTTCACACAAATTGTCCTGGTCGCATTATTGTGAACTGGTAAAAATTGATGATGACCTTGAACGTTCTTTTTATTACCAGCAGAACATACTTGAAAACTGGAGCGTCCCGGAACTCCGCCGTCAAAAGAATTCCGCTCTTTTTATGCGCCTTGGAATTTCAAGAAACAAGAAAGAAATCTTAAAATTAGCCAAGAAAGGACAGATAATAGAAAAGCCGGCCGATATAGTTAAAGATACATATGTCTTTGAATTCATGAAAATCCCTGAACCCTATATTGTATCTGAGAACGAACTTGAAACGAGGCTTATTGATAATTTACAAAAATTCCTTCTGGAACTTGGCAAAGGGTTCACCTTTGTTGGCCGTCAATATCGCATCATGATTAACAATACAACGTATCGCGTTGACCTTGTTTTTTATCATCGTATATTACGCTGTTTCGTTCTTATTGATTTAAAAATCAACGAGGTAAAGCACAATGACATAGGTCAAATGAATATGTACATGGGCTACTTCGTAAAAGAAGAAAATTGCGAGGGTGACAATCCGCCAATCGGAATAATTCTCTCAAAAGAAAAAGATGAACTGTTAGTAGAATATGCGACCTATGGAATGAATAGCCAACTATTCGTTGCCAAATATCAGTTATATCTTCAAAACAAGGAAGAATTGAGAAGACTAATAATCAGCCAACTTGAGATTGAGTAAAAAGATATAAGTAAAAAACGACTAACTTTCTTCTCTGCATTGTTTCTTAGCTGGCCATAACAGGCAGTTCCATGCCGGGACAACCCTATGGGCCGGTGTATTTTTCTCCCTTTTGCAAACACTAACATTTAGAAGCTCATGGCAGCAATACAAGGCCGTCTCCATAGAGGCAAGGCTGATCGGGGGTGGTTTTTCCCCGACGGAGGGCAGGTCTGGGTGCTAGAGTAGGCTTGGTTCCTTCCCTATTGTAGGTAAAGCCTTAAGGGACACCGGCAAAGTACAGGAAAATTTAACATCTCTGTACAACGTTTTTGTGTGGTTATGTTTAGAAGAAATTTCCAATGGATACCGCCAGTTTGAGAATCCCCGCAGTCTTTTTTACCCCGAATTTCTCACGGATATTATGCAGATGGTTATCCACCGTTTTCTTGCTTATTTTTAAAAGAAAAGCCATTTCTTTAGCTTCCTTTTCCCGGGCCCATAAGCCGGACAATTTCACACTCCCGCCCCGTCAGGGTAGGGGGGTATGGAAGGAATCCGGGAATATCCTTCTATCTCTCTTTGGACATTCTGGGGAATAAGATACTTGCCTTCAATGATGATTTTAAGCCGCTTAAGTATCCGGCCTTCCTTTTTCGACTTAGGAACCGAAGGTTCCATTCGACTTTGTGGTAAGAATTCTTAAATTTTTGTGATATTCCGGCGCTTTCAAAGTAAATGCAGGAGCCCTGTCTTATGTCCGGCCTCATTTTCGCGGGGGTTAATGCCCCGTCCTTTGGGTGCGCGGAGCAAATCTGCTTTGCATTAACCTTGACAAATTTTGTTAAAATAGTAAAATATATTCATCTGATAAGGGTTATGGATAGAGAGCCAATTTCAAAACTCGGTTAGTTTTGAAATTGGCATTCTTTCATTTCCCGTTTGCGTCCGTAGCTCACCCGGATAGAGCGACGGACTTCGAATCCGTAGGTAGCAGGTTCGAGTCCTGTCGGACGCAAAGGTAATTCGTTATATAGTGAGGAATTCGTATGTCTATTGGAACCACAAAACTTTGCCATGTTGCTATTCTGGTAAAAGACATCCGAAAGGCGGCTGACAATTGGTCAAAAATTCTGGGGTTGCCCAAGCCAAACATTTGGACGCTGCCGCCCCCTGCGGAAGTCCCCGCTTTTACCGATGGAAAACCGGGGGATTATACGGATTGCCAGCTCGCGGTTTTCGAGCTTGAGAATGTAAAGTTTGAGCTGGTGCAGCCCGGACCTCATTCCGGTCCATGGAAGGAAAAATTAGACAGGGACGGGGAAGGGCTCCAGCATCTCAGTTTTATCGTTCCGGATCGTAAAAAAGCCCAGGATACTTTAAAAGAAATCGGCGCCCCTGCCCCGTACCATATTGGTTATTGGCCGGGCGGGACCTATGCGTTTGTTGATACCGCCCCGCAATGCGGGGTGGAGATCAATATCAAGACAGATGTTGACAATACGGAGATTATTAAAAAATTACAGACTAACCCCGATTTGCACAAGGCAGATTTATAGTTTGGGGTATTAAACCGCGTCATAGGGCGAATGCCATGAAACCATTACGAATAGTGGGGCAAAGCGTCTCCCGCATAGAGGCCCGGGCTAAAGTAACCGGAGCGGCCAAGTATGTGGGCGACATGCGCCGGCAGAACATGCTTTATGGCAAGATCCTGCACAGCCCTCTGGCCCATGCCAATATCACCGGTATTGACGCCTCCCAGGCAAGGGCGCTGCCGGGCGTCGCGGCGGTAATCACGTGGAAGGACCTGCCTCAAATTCCCTATACTTCCTGCGGACATCCTTATCCCCCGGATACTCCCGAGGATACCCTGATCCTCTCGCCCCGCCTGCGCTATGTGGGAGATCCGGTGGCCGCGGTGGCCGCGGAAACCCGGGAAATTGCCGAAGCGGCGCTGGATCTGATTACGGTGGAATACGAGGAGCTCCCCGCGTACTTTACCCCGGAGGACGCTTTGGCCGAAGGCGCCGTGGAACTGCATCAGGGTTTAAAAAATATCGCCGGAGAAAACCAGTACGAGATAGGCAATGTGGATAAGGCCATGGCAAAGGCTGATTTTATCGTAGAAGACGAGTACCGCACCCCTATTGTCACCCATGCCCCCATAGAACCCCACGTGTCCCTGGCGGAACTGGACGACCAGGACCGGCTGGTAATCCATGTGGCAAACCAAATGCCTTCGGTTCTGCGGCAGCGGATAAGCCATGCCCTGGGGCTAAAAATCAAGGATGTACGGATCATCCAGGCCTATGTGGGCGGCGGTTTTGGCGGAAAACAGGAACCGGTATTTGAGCCCCTCAACGGCGCCCTGACCCTGGCCGCCCGCCGCCCGGTAATGCTGGAACTTAGCCGGGAGGAATGTCTGGCCTGTACCCGTACCCGCCACGCTTCCCATGTCAGGATGAAAACCGGCCTTACCGGGGAAGGCAAGATCCTGGCCCGGGAGATGAGCATTGTCAATAATACCGGCGCCTATGCTTCCCATGGGCATAATGTGATCTTCAACGTGGCCAGTAATTTCTGTCTTTTGTACCCCACGGAGAACCTCCGGTTTTTCGGCCGGAGCGTTTATACCAATATCCTTATCGCCGGGGCCATGCGGGGCTACGGCATACCCCAGTATACCTTTGCCATGGAAAGCCATGTGGACCATCTGGCGAAAACGGCGGGAATGGACCCTTTGGAATTTCGCCGGAAGAACATGTATAAGCTGGGGGACCCCATCAATACGCCCCATTTTACCATTACTACCTGGGGCTTGCCTGAAACCATTAAAAAATGCGAGGAAGTTATGGGATACCGGGAATTCCGGAAACAGCCTAAAGACAGGACGGATATCAGGAGGGGCATCGGCATTGCCCTGTGCAATTACGGACAGTCCTGCTTCCCCCACAGCGTGGAACTTTCCGGCGCAAGGATGATGGTGAACGAAGACGGCAGCGCCACCCTGTTTATTAATTCCTCCGATGTCGGCCAGGGGAGCAACACGGTAATGCAGCAGATCGCCGCCGAAGCCTTCGGCATTAAGCGGGAATGGATCCATGTGGTGAGCGGCGATACCGACCTGTGTCCCTTCGATTCGGGGGCCTTTGCCTCGCGTCAGACCTATGTAACCGGACACGCGGTAAAGAAAGCGGCCCTGGCTTGCAGGGAACAGATTCTGGATTTCGCGTCTAAAAAGTACTGCGTCAACAAGGAACAGCTGGATATAGAGGAAGGCCTGTTGATCGATACCCAAAACGGCCGCCGGATCGCCCCCCTGGAAGAGGTAACCATGGCGATAACATACGATCTCCTCACTCCCGCAACAATCAGCCACGACGCCTACCATTATCCCACGGATAATATGCTGACCTACGGCTGTACCATGGCTCTCGTGGAGGTGGATACCAAAACCGGCAAAGTGGAGGTGAAAAAACTGGTATCCGCCATGGATTCAGGCAGGCTTATCAACCCCCTGGCGGCCATGGGCCAGCTTAACGGCGGGAACATCATGAGCACCGGCTTTGGCCTTTCGGAACAAATTCTGATTAACCCTAAAACCGGTAAAGTGTATAACGATAATCTTCTGGACTATAAAATACCCACCTTTGCCGATGTACCGGACATTGAAGGCTACTTTATCCAAACCGACGAGCCCTCCAGCGCCTACGGCAACAAATCCCTGGGAGAACCTCCCAATATCGCCCCTGCGGCGGCCATACGCAACGCCGTGCTGGACGCCACGGGCGTATCCATCGATCAGCTGCCCCTTACCCCGGAGCGGGTACTGATGGCCCTGCGGAAAGCGGAAAACCGCCATGAGGACGTGGCCGGATAGGGTTTCTGGTACTGCCTGTTAATCGGCGGCGCCCAAGAGGGCCGATACCGGTACTACGCTGTAGCCGCCCTTGACCAGGGCGTCCAACAGCGCCCCAAGGCGGCTGTAGAGGTAATCCGGACGGCCGCCGGGGAGGAGGCCGAGGCGTATGGGAACAATCGAACCGGGCTTTTTCCGGGAGATTATCCGGTCTATCATTTCGGAAGCGGAAAATTGGGAAAGGGCCCCTGTTTTTGTGTTTTCCCAGGTGACCCAGTCCAAGGGGTCCACATCACGAAAAATAGTTTTATAACCCGACTTGGCGGCGGCGGAAACAATGTCGGAGGAAACGGCAAAATAGGGGGCATGCCAGAGGAGGCTTAACTCCCTGCCGGTGGCCTTGAAAAATTCATCTTCGTTCCGGGCAAGCCCCCGGGAGATAAAGTCCCCCTGGATCTGATACCGGGAATCGGAAAGGTCTATGGGGGCAAAGAACATGGAGCCGATTTCGTGGCCCTCAACGGCAATATCCTGAAGCGCGCCGGGGTAACGGCGGATAAATTCGCCGTTCACAAAAAAGGTGGCCCTGATGCCGAAAAGCCGGAGGGTTTGAAGCACCTGGGGGAGCCCGGTGGCGTCGTCGTAGAGATCGAAACATACCGCGATTTCCCGCAGGGCGCCCTGGGCGCCCCCGGTCCGGCCGTCGCCCTCCCCGGCCCCGTTATAGGAAACCCGGCGCAGGAGCGGTTCCGTACCAACAGTAACGGTGTTGCGGATCATGGGGATATTTTCATAGGGCCCGGAGCCCTGCCTTTCCAGGTAGACCCGGTAACGGCTTGAAACCTGGGAGGGCGGACGGGGAACAGGATTACTCACCTCAGTCCAGGGGCTCCTGCCGTCGGTCGCAAACCAGGCGCCGCCGGCGCTGGCGTAGATCCGGTCCGCCCGCTCATCAAAGCCGAAGAGATCCGCCGAGGAAAGGCACATAAGGCTTCGGCTTACCCGCACAGGGCTGCCTTCCAAACGGAGCTTCTCTAGGCGGGAACTGTCCCCCATGATGAGATCTTCATTCCCGAGCCAGAGGCAGGCCCACACGGGACGGTTTGAAAGGGTCAGAAGGGGCGTCCAGTTTTCGTAGTTATAGAGTACACAGCCCTGCTCTCCCCAAAAAACAGCTTTTTTACCGTCCCGGGAAAGGGAGCCTGCCGAACCGGGAGGGCTGTTTAAAACCCGGAAACTCAACTCCTGCCCGGCTTTGCCCGACTCGTCGTTGAGGCGGTAAGCGATCACGGGCACAGGGTTCTCAACTGAAGAGGGGGATGCCGCCGCAACAATGGTAATGATCCCCTGGAGGGACCAGAGGACGCTGATATTATAAGAAGAACGGGGCAGCATTAAATAGGGCATAGAAATGGCGTTATCCCTGGAATAATCATCAAGCCCAAGCCGAAAGTAGAAAATATTACGCCCGCCCTTGGACAGCAGTACAGACTGGGAATCGGGACCTATCCAGAAGGCGTCAAAATTAGGATCGAACTCAAAGGGGATCTTCCCCGCCACGGTTCCTATTTCCAGAAAATCGGCGTAGAGGGCCCGGGCAAAGAGATCCGAACCCCGCACCCGGTACACCGTTGAGCCCCGAAGGTAGAAAAAGTCTCCCCCGCTGCCCCAGTACACGGAAGCGATGCCCCCCTCCCCTATCAGCCGGTACCGTTCATCCACCGTGTTGGCGGTCCCTGCAAGGCTATGGTAGTAAAGCTTCCCGCCCCGGCTGTAAACAAAGACCCGGGAATCGGGGCTCCAGCAGGCGGGAAAGCCGGCATCGGGACGTTCAACCTGAGCGGCGACCGGGGTCCTCATGCCGGTGGAGGTATCGAGGAGCATCAGGTTCCCATAGGCGGAAGTAACCGGTTCGATCACCAGGAGCCACCTGCCGTCGCCGGAGGCGGCCGTTCCCTCAACACGGCCGCCCAGCACCGGGGCGCCCTCGGCAAAGGCGGGAAAGCCCTTGATGCTCCGGGGAAGCCCGCCGGCAATGGGAAGGCGGAGGGCGCCAAAGGCGTTCCGGATCTGGAGGGCCCTGCCGTTTTCAATGAGTTCGATTTTTTCAGGGAAGGCGGTTAACTGCTGCAGGGAATGATCGTTCAGCCGGGAAAGCATCAGGGCGTTTTGGATACGGCCGCCACCGGTGTCCGCGTTGGCCCGGAAGAGCAGGCGGTTATCCTCAGAAAGGTCAAGGCCGGAAAAATTGAGCCTGGCGAACAGAACCCCCGGGAATAAAAGGGTACAGAGAAAAAGGACGCCAAAGAAGGGCCGGAAAGGGCTAAAGCCCGGCAAACTCTTAGCCATGAGGTTCCTGCACAAGGGCTTTGCGGGCAATGAAATCATCCAGTTCCCGCTCCATTCCATTTAATTGCTCCTCAAGAAGACGTATATGACGGATCGAGAGTTCCGCTTTTTTAAGGCGAAGCCGGTCACAGGCCTCATCCACCAACCGGTTAAAATTCCGGTCATCCGGAAGAATAATAGCCTGACCGCCCGATTTATCAGCGTAACTCATGGTATCAATAATAACCCGCTAAAAAAAATGACGCTCCCCGCCCTGAAGGTATGTACCCTTCGCAACGAATCAATATCCTTGATTAAGGCTGATATCTCCGCCCGGAAAATCTACGGAAAGTCCCGCATCCCCGGCATGATCAAAAGCTCTGATAAAAGTTACCACCGCAATAAAGGCTATCAAAATAAAGACCAGTTTTCTCATAAGCCCTTCCGGATGACCGGACCCCGTTTATAAAATATTTTTTTAATAATCAACAACCCCGCCGCAAGCGGCCGGGGTATGTTGTCCTCATAAGGTATTGGTCTCGGGTCCATACCCCTTATAACGCCCCAAGGGACGGGGTATGGACCCTCGCCACGAATCATAGATCGTTTATATTCTTTAATTTTATATTCCTCATTTAAGAAATTCAAGAGGATTTACCGCAATTCCATTTTTATATATTGCAAAATGCAGGTGGGGGCCGGTGCTCCGCCCGGTGCTTCCCACTTCGCCAATCTTCTTGCCCTGGGCAACATAAGAACCGGCAACCGCCGATGTAGCGCTCATGTGGGCGTATAAGGTTTGATACCCGTCCCCATGGTTTATGATGATGAATTTACCAAAACTCTGATCAAAACCCACTTTGAAAACCCTGCCGTCCTGGGCAGCCCTGATAGGGGTGCCTGTAGGAGCGGCAATGTCCAGCGCCGCATGATGGCGCCTGACCCCGGTTATAGGATCGTTCCGCCAGCCGAAGGGGGAAGACAGGGAACCTGCCACAGGGTACTTAAAGGAATACCCCAGCGCCCGTTTCAGATCCTCGGTTCTCATCCTTGCCCCGGGAATAAAGAGCTTTGTCCCCTGGCTGATGGCGTCGCTTTCAATATCATTGGCGTCCAGAATCGCGGAAAGGGGGATGTCCATGGCGGCGGAGATTTTAAGGAGTGTGTCCCCCCGTTTCACCGTATAGGGAATGCCGTCCATGTTCGGGAGCCTGAGTACCTGGCCTTCGTAAACTCTATTTGCGTTGCTCATGCCGTTAGCCGCAATAATGGCGTCTATATGAAGCCCGTGATTTTCGGCTATTTTTTCTACCGAGTCGCCTTTCTTTACCTTATAGCTTTTCCATACCAGGGTTTCGGTTAAATCCAGGGGGATGTCTTCCACTGTTTCGGCGCCCTCAGGGGAAACATCAGGCAAAAACCCGATATGGCGGTCAATGTCCTGGAGTATACCCTTTTCCGGCGGGGGATTCAGCATGGGTATTTCCGGCGCGGCAAAGGACAAACCAATAACAAACAGGAAGAAGGCCGCAACGGCCAACAGAACGGTCAGGGGCAGCAGGGTCCTCAGAAAAGACCGGAGCGGCGGCGTCTCCGGAACGGAATTCAGCGGGGAAGGACCCGAAGGGGTATTGGGCCGATGCGGCCCTGGGAGGCCCTTGATTCCGGGAGACACGGCGCCGGAGGGGCCCTTCTTTTTAAACAGAAGATCAAAAAAACCTTTCCCCGGTCCCCGGGAATAAAGGCGTTCAGAAATTCCAGGGCGAAGGGCTTCCGCGGCGCCGGTATTTACCCCCCGGGAAAACAACGGGGGCTTGGAATTAAAAAAGAACAGGTTTATCCTTTTTTTACGGGACCGTCTTTTACGGACAGGACGTTGCTTAACTTGTTCAATCCGGTACACGACGGTATTTGAACCCGGGCTGCGTCTGCGGCGTGCAATATGTTGAGCGGCGAGAACATCGAGCATGATAATCATTTATCGACACAACCGGCCCTTATCATTATACTATTTTAAGAATGGAAAAAGCCGCATCCGCCCCGGGGAAGACCATTTTTCTTGCCCTGTTCGTGGCAGTTATTATGAAACTTTTTCTCTTTGATTTTGTACTCACCGAGGGAGGATCTATGTTTCCGTCTATCCGGAATGGAAAAGTACTCGTAATAAACCGGCTTGCCTATGGTTTCCGTCCGCCCTGGACAAAACAGTACCTCCTGCGCTGGTCCGTGCCCCATTCCGGAGACGTGGTGGTGTTCATCACCCCCCAGGGAAGCACCGCGGTAAAACGCTGCGCCGGGATAACCAGTGAAATATTCGGGGAAGAGCGGTTTTTCGCCCTGGGGGACAATAGCCTAGACTCCTACGATTCCCGATCCTACGGCCCGGTATCCACAGACCGTATTATGGGAAAAGTCATGGGGATCAAATGAGCGATCTTTATGATTACCGGGACGGCGGAAAAAGCAAATACAAATCCCGGTTCATCATTGTGGCCGCGGTTTTTGCCTTAGGAGCGGTATTTGTACTGTTCCATTTTATCTATCTCACCGTTAATCCTCCGGCGGAGGAGAATATTGCCCCACCCAGAACCATTCCGGAACGGGGAGCCATCCTCGACCGGAACGGCCGGCTCCTGGCCTTTCATACAAACCTGGGGAATATCAAGGTCTGGAAACCGGATGTGAAAAACGCCGAAGCCGTCGGGCTGAAGCTGGCGCCCCTTTTGGGAATACCGGCGGATGAAATCCTAAACCGGATCAACAATTCTCCTGCGGATTTTCTCTACCTGAAAAAAGAAGTGGAAGACGAAACGGTCCGGGAGATTGAAACCCTCATACGGAACAGGGAAATTCCCGGGGTTGGGATCGAGCAAATTGCGGGCCGTATCTACCCGGAAAAAAGGATTGCCGGCCAGATTGTCGGCTTTGTGGGCGGGGATGAACATAAGGGGCTTGAGGGCATTGAGTACGCCTTTGAGGCGGATCTCGCCCCGGCGAATCAGAACGGAAACCAGGTGGTGCTTACCATCGACGCCAATGTTCAGTACATCCTTGAGGATATAGGCCGCCGGGTATACAGGGAAAGCCAGGCCGAAGCGGTAATGCTTCTGGCCATGGATCCCCGGACCGGGGAAATGTTAGGTTCCGCCTCCCTTCCGGATTTTGATCCCAATGATATCCGTTCCTCCGACGAAATATCCCGCATGAATCGCCCCGCCATCTGGGCATACGAACCGGGCTCGGTATTCAAGATCTACAGCCTGGCCGCCCTCCTGGACTCGGGGAGTGTGGGGCAAAACAGCACCTTCCTCTGCAACGGCCACTATGAGCGGGTCACCGCCAGGGGGGAGCGGATCGTGATCGGCTGCCTTTCCGCCCACGGCCAGGTGACTCCCCGGGATATTATTACCTATTCCTGCAATGCCGGGGCGGCCTATGCTTCGGACCGGATGGATGCGGGCTCATTTTACGCACGCCTGCGCGACTTCGGGTTCGGGTCCCGGACCGGGGTGGGAACCCAAGGGGAAAATACGGGGATACTCAGTCCGGCGGATCGCTGGTCCGAGCGCTCCAAGCCCACCATCGCCATGGGGCAGGAGATCTCCGTTTCCGCCCTCCAGATGCTCCAGGCCGCAACCGCGATTGCCAACGACGGGATCCTCGTTCCCCCAAAGGTGGTTTCCCGGATAATAGGCCGGAACGGCAAAACCATCCGTAATTTTGAGAGCGGTCCTGCCCGGCGGGTTTTAAGCGCCGAAACCGCCAGGGCCATGAGATCTTATATGGTGGACGTTACCTCCGAAAGCGGGACAGGCTGGCGGGCCAATGTGGAGGATCTCTCCCTGGCGGTAAAAACCGGCACCGCCCAAATCACCGATCCCCGGGCCGGCAGGTATTCCGATACCGATTATATCGCCAGCTGTATCGCCCTGCTCCCGGCGGAATCCCCTTCACTGGTACTCTACCTGGCGATTATCGCGCCCAAGGGTGAATTCCTGGGAGGCCGTATCGCGGCCCCTCCGGTACGGGAAGCCGCGGAAGCCCTGGCAAATTACCTGGGCATCCCCCGGGGCAGGAACCCCCAGATAAGCCACCCCGGACAGATAGCCCTTCCCCCCATAGACATTCCCCGGGTGGACGACCGGGTTCCGGATTTTTCGGGCTACTCAAAACGGCAGATACTCCCCCTGCTCCTCAGGGATGACCTGATGATTGAAATGGAAGGGGACGGCTGGGTACGCGGCCAGGAGCCGCCGCCGGGAACAAGACTGGAACAGGGCATGACCATACGGCTCATGCTGGATTGACGGGGATGAATTTTTGGGAAAGCAATGTACAGGTACTGCGAACGCAATACCCGGCTTTGGCGGAGCAAATAGAGAAAAACGCCGCCCCTAAAGATTCGGAGAACGCCGGTGAAAACAACCGTGATGGCGCCGGCATAGCGGTTATGTCCTCCGCCGCGGGGCTCCCGGTTATTGCCGTTAACGGCGTGTATGTTCATTCCCCCAGGGACCCGGTCCGGGAAGGGCGGCGGGCGGCGGAAGCCCTGGAAGAGGGGGACGGGCCCATCGTGGCCCTGGGTTTCGGCCTGGGCTACGCGGCGGAGGCGGCGGCGGAGATTTTCCCCAAACGGCCGATCATCATCCTGGAACGCAGAATAGCGGTGCTGCGGAAAGCCCTGGAAATCCGGGATCTCGGCCGGTTTCTGTCTCTCCATAAAATAGTGTTCGTGCTCGGAAAAGAGGGAGCCGATGCCCGGGCGGTAACCGGGGCGCTCAGGCTTTTTGAGGGAAACCCGGTAATGCTCCGGAACCGCCCGCTCATGCAGCTTGACGGGGAATGGTACGCCGGAGCGGAACGGCATATAAAAACCTGGGTTTCCAAGGACGAAATAAACCGGGCGACCCTGCGGAAATTCGGAAAAAGGTGGGTCAGGAACCTCTCCGCCAACATGAAGGCTATCCGGGACTTTCCGGGGGTAGGATTCCTGTCGTCCTGCCTTCCGCCCGGCATGCCGGTACTGCTCATTGCCGCGGGGCCTTCCCTGGACAGCCTCTCCCCTTCTTTCCCCGCCATGGCGGAACGGGCGGTAGTGGTGGCGGCGGATACGGCCCTCCGGCTGCTCTTGAGGAACCGAGTGGAACCGGACTTTGTTCTTTCGGTGGATCCCCAATTTTGGAATGTGCGCCACCTGGACCGCGCCGTTGCCCTTAAAAGCGCCCTTATTGCCGAATCGGCGGTATACCCTCCGGCGTTGCGCCATCCTTTTAAACGGATCTTCCTCTGCGGTTCCCTTTTTCCCCTGGGACGTTTCATTGAAGACCGGGTGGACCCCAAGGGCGCTTTGGGCGCCGGGGGCTCGGTAGCCACCACCGCCTGGGACTTTGCCCGTAGTTTAGGAAGCGCGTCCATATACATCGCCGGCCTCGATCTCTCCTTCCCGGGCCTTAAAACCCATTTTAAGGGGGCGGCCTTTGAGGAAAAAGCCCTCACCGAATCCAGCCGTTTCCTGCCCGGAGAAACCCGTTCCGTG
Source organism: Treponema sp. (assembly GCA_031290475.1). GTDB lineage: Bacteria > Spirochaetota > Spirochaetia > Treponematales > Breznakiellaceae > JAITNM01. The sequence continues at coordinate 12,669 of JAITNM010000219.1, forward strand.
CACGCCCTGAGAGACGGGCGGCCTTTCAGCGCCCCCGCCGCGGACGGGGGCAAAGTCCTCACCGACAGGAGACTCTCCATCTACGCCGCGTGGTTTGAAAACCGCTTTCCCCTCTACCCCGGCCTTCGTAACTACAGTTTTTCTACCCAGGGGCTGGCCATCCCCGGCCTCATCCCCGCAGGGCCGGAAGAGCTTCTCTCCCTGCCGCCGCGCCGGCAGGAGATAGAATCACTGCTGAACGGGATCTTCGCCCGCACGGAAGCGGCCTTTTACGCCCCGGAAACCGCGGCGGCCCGAAACGCCCGCTACGGCGCGGCCCGGGGAGAACTGCTTGGGGGCCTCGAAAAGATCCGCGCCCTGTCGGAAAACGCCGCCTCCCTGGCGGAAAACGCCCGCCGCGGGAAGGGGGAGAAGCGCTGCGCTGCGGCGGCGCCCTCTCGCCTCAGCCGGACGCTGGACGAGCTTGATAAGACAAACCGTGAAATTACCGAAAGCGAAGTGAAAGATGTGGCGGGCTTCCTCTTTCCCCCCATGGCCGAACTGGAAGCGGGCCTTGAAAACAAGGAATCTGCGGACTTAGCCCTGGAACGCCACCTGGAACTGTCGGCTAAATTTTACCGCGCCCTGTCGGAGACTGCGGGGTATCATGTGGAGGCCCTCTCCAAAAAACGCAGTACGGCGGGCAAGAACAATGAAATCCCGCCCCCTCATGGCGCACCGTAAAGCGCGTCATTTCGGCGTTGGGGAAGTATTCCGCCTGTGCTTGCCGTCCTTGATACAAGGGCCGCGGCAAGGGAGGACTTTTCCAGAATAACGGCGCGGACAAAGATCTCAAACCCCGATTCGGTGGAGAGCTGGTATTCCATTCTCAAGGCGCAGAAGATTGGTTTTTCCTGTTTTTCCGGCCACACAAAGGCCTCCAGTTCCGTGGGCGCTTTGTTGAGCTTCAGGGCATATACGCTGTTCCAGAACTGTTCCAAAAGGCTCTCCCGGTCGGAGGCTCCTTCGTAGAGCCTGTCCGCCAGGGTGGGGACAAGGGCGGTCCGGTCTTCAAGATCAATATCCTCAAGATCAAATAACTCCGCCGCCCCGTGGTTCGCCCGTTTAAACCGGAGGTTCCCGTCCAGTATCGCCACAGGGTCCCGGATACCGTTAAAAAGATCGCCGTACTGTTTTTCGCTTATTGCTATTCTGGTATGGGCCGCGGTGAGTTCCTTGATCTTCTGATCCAGTTTTTCCCCAGCCCGCTTCAGGGCCCCACTGGATTCCGAAAGAACTTTGCCGGCGGCCGCCAATTTCCGGTTTCTGTTACTAATCTGAGTGTAAAGGAGGTTCACCTGCCTTCCAAACATAAAACTGTTGCCGAGAATTACAAAGATCAGGCCGTACCGGGAAAGCGGCGGCTCTTTCCTGAAAAGTAAAAAAGACGCCGTATCGAAGGCAACACAAAAAGTAATAACCAGAGCGCCGGCAAGAAGGTTTCCCCCAGGGGTTTCCCAGAGCGTATAAACCCAATCTTGTAGTAATGAGCCGGAGCCTGGGCTCTCCGAGGAACCCCTTTCCGCAAAATCCCGGGCCTTCCGCCGATCCTGAACATTCTGAAGAAAAACAAGAAGAATGTCGTAGACAAACACGAAAAGCAGCATGGGCAGGAAGCTAAACTGCCAGAGCCAGAAAATCTCCCGGGAATATCCGGGAGAAAACACAAAAAGGAGAAGGGCAAGGACAAAACAAATGCCGCCGTAACATTTAGAGATAATGTTGAGTTTCTTTCGGCAGAGAATTTCACCGTAAAAGGCAAAGAGGGGGATGATGAGGAAACAGGCGGCGTATTCTACTTTGTAGACCGCCGCCGTATCGGGAATAAGGGCATAAACAGTTCTCGTGCGCATGAAGAAACAGAGGGCGGCCGTAAAGGCAAAACCCGCGAAAAAAAGGTTATGCCGGTCCTCTAAGCGGCCGAGAAACATAAAAAAGCAGTAGAGGGCAATGAAGAAAAACACCAAAACGATGCCCAAAGAGAAGGATTCGTCCTGCTGTTTTACGATCCCCTCGTAATCCCCCAGATAAAAAGCATTGGCGCCGAAGATCCCCGTCTTGTCATGGGAAGGATCTCCCAGGATACGGAAGACGAGGATATTTCCCCCCTCTCTTAATACGCCTGCCGGGACGGGGAAGAAGAGCCCCTCCACGGCCCGGTGGCCCTGTATACGGCCCCGGTCATCAAGGTGCATTTCCGACCGCACAAGTTCTCCGTTAAGGTATATCTCCCAATTATCCCCCAGGCCATCCAGGTACATCCCCGGGGTCTTTACCGGGCCGCTTTGATCCGGCGAAAAAACGGCTTTAAGTTCTTTCGTCAATTCAAAGGGAATCAGAAAGGTAAATTCCATTTCGGGGATCATGATGGGGGAAAGGAAAAAACGCCGGGGAAGAGAGGGAATAGGGAGGTCCTTTACAATCAGGGGAGCGCCGTTTTTTGGGAAAGATTCCAGCTTGCGCCAGATCCCGCCGGATTCATCAGGCATATCCTTAAGCCCAAGGGGATCAAAACCGGCCCGGAAATAAACCGGAAAATTCCGCAAATCCAGGGCGGCCGAATCATTTGGAAACCAGGCGGTCCGGCGAGGCGATCCAATACCGTTCATATCCGCCGGCGCCGGAACCGGCGCGAAAGAAATAAAGGCAAAAACCATAACAAGGGTTAAAAACACGCGATCAAAGACCGGAAAAAGGCCGTGAGTACGTCCTATTGTGGTTCCCTTGCCGAAATTCATGGTAACCGGTAGATTCCTTACTATTAAATATAGCACCTCATTTGCCATATTCCCTCTATTTCGGATAAAAGACGGAGTTTAAGCTGTTTTTTCAAAAGATCGATCCTAAAGTTCATCAGGAAAAAACCGATAAATAGACAACGGGAGGGAAAACCCTCAAGTTTATGACGGTGCGGTCGGGGTTTAACCCGTTAACGTCCAGACGCGCCGTCTTTTTTTTTGCCCATTACCGAACCGCGCTACTTCTGCCGGTAATGTTCCAAAAAATGCGCGAGACGGTGCATGGCGTCGCTCAGGGTCTCCTTGTCCGGCAGGAACACGATACGGAAGTGATCCGGCGCCTTCCAGTTAAAGCCCGTACCCTGAACCAGGAGCAGATGCTGATCCTGCAAAAGGTCCATGATGAAAAGTTCGTCATCGGTGATATTGAACTTTTTAGTGTCGATCCTGGGGAAGCAGTAGAGGGCGCCCTTGGGCATGACCACCGAGAGCCCCGGAATGGCGTTGATCATATTTGCCGCCACATCCCGCTGCTCCTTGAGCCTGCCCCCGGGGATCAGGTAATCGTTAATGCTCTGGTATCCCCCCAGGGCGGTCTGGATGCCGAACTGGGCGGGCACATTGGCGCAGAGCCTCATATTGGAGAGCAGGTTGAGCCCTTCCCGGTAACCTTCGGCAGCCGTCTTGTTGCCCGAAAGGGCCATCCACCCCGCCCGGAACCCTGCCGCCCGGTAGGCCTTGGACATACCGTTAAAACAGATGGTGAGGATCTCCGGATCTATGGACGCCATGGGGATGTGTTTCGCGCCGTCGTAGGTAATCCTGTCGTAGATTTCGTCCGCGTAGACGATGAGTTCGTGTTCCCGGGCGATCCGGGCGATCCCTTCAAGGATACCGCGATCGTACACCGCCCCGGTGGGGTTATTGGGGTTGATGACCACGATAGCTTTGGTGTTGGCGGTAACCTTGGACTCAATGTCCGCCAGATCCGGGTTCCAGCCGGACTCTTCATCGCAGTAATAGTGTACCGCCTTCCCCCCCGAAAGGGTTACCGCGGCGGTCCAGAGGGGATAGTCGGGCATGGGGATGAGCACCTCATCCCCCGAATCAAGGAGTCCCTGCATGGCTAAACTTATAAGTTCGCTCACCCCGTTCCCGATGTAGATATCGTCGATTTCCACATCCATCACCCCCTTGGATTGGAAATCCTGCATGATCGCCTTTCGGGCGGCAAAAAGCCCCTGGGAGTCAATGTACCCCTGGGCATTGGGGAGATTTACGATCATATCGTGGATGATCTCATCAGGGGCGTTAAAACCAAACATTGCCGGGTTCCCGATATTAAGTTTGATGATTCGGAAACCTTCGGATTCAAGGCGTTTCGCCTCCTTTAAAACAGGACCCCGTATATCATAACAGACATCGTTAAGCTTGGCCGATTTACTAAAACTACGCATAATAACCTCTAATATTGCACGGCGGCCTCGCCGTGCGTATATAATCGAAGCCGAACGTGTTCGGCATAACCCCTACTCTATATATAGAGCCAATCCGCGGTATCCCGGAGATAGCCCATCACCATTACCGCATGAACTTCAGACTGCGCCTTGGCAAGCTCTTTTTCCCACCTTGCCCGATCCGGGATCTGCTCCCTCGCCCGCTTCCGGCCTTCATCCACGGCTTCGGCAAATTTCCCCTCCGGAAAAGTCTTCCCCATTTTTTCCGCCAAAAACCATGCCGCAAGGCCGGCCACCAGGGGGTCTCCGGAAGAACGGACCAGTTCCGGAAAAATCTCCGCCGCCTTTTCGTGATTGCCGGTTAAAAACAGGGCGAACCCATGGTAAAAGGAGAGCCAGGGGGCGGGACGCTTTTTGTGTAAACCGGCGGCGGCTAACCGGGCTTCGAGAAACCGGGAAGCCCCCTGGTAATCCTTAGCCAGAATACGGGCAAGACCGAAGACCAGGGCGTGTTCTTCCAGGAGCTTGGGCCTTACCAGGGAAAGACGATTTTCCAGGGCGGTTGCGGAGGCGGGATCCGAGAGGAGGAGATAGGCGTTCGCCAGAAGTCTGACCTGCAAGGAAAAATAACGGCCCTTCTCCATCACCTGGGTTTCCAGGTACCCTGCGAGGGCGGGCCAGTCCTCCCGCTCCAAAAGAGCGTACAGCCGGTAGTTTGTTATAAAAAAAACATCCATACCCGCCAGAATCAGGAAAAGGACCAGCGCAATAGGCCAGAGTGAACGCCAGAAATTGAGAGCCAGCCCCGGCGGCAGAACTAACCGGGGAAATAAAAGGATCAAAATAAAAAAAATTAAAATAATCCCATTAAAAAGAATAAAAACTGTTTTGAATTTCACTCCCCTCTCCCCTAAATAACGACAATTATGATAGAGTATAATCGGGAATACGTCAACGGAGCTGCTGGATTCCCGGATTCTATAGAAGGAAAAGATGACTAAGTATAAGGTCAGGGATTTACCGGAAGCGTGCTATTTTTCTAAAACGGTATACCTGGGTGATAGTTTTTTTATCGCTTCCCCTGAAACCCCGGTTTCAGAGAAATTGAAGAAATTTCTCCTCAAATGGGAATTCCGCGAAATTTCCAGCGAAGGGGTTCCCGGGGAGCGTATAGAAACCAATTCCAGGGAAAAGGCGGACAAAGGGGAAGTCAATGATGATGAGCAGATGATCCAGGCGGTAGAATTCTACGGGACCCTGCGGAATTACGCCGAAAATTTACTGGATCAGCTTAGCGCCAAGGACTCCCTGGACTATAAAGAACTGAGGGAACATATAAAGGAATTCTGTACGGTGATCCTGGATAAACGCCAGTACATGCTCCGGGTGCTGCAGCATACCGGTACTGATGACAAGGTACGTTACCTGGCATCTCACGGCGCAAAATCCACCATCCTTTCTATAATATTTGGAACCTACTTGAAACTAAACAACGACAGCCTTATCGACCTGGGGGTCGCCGCCCTGGTTCACGAACTGGGGATGATCAATATCTCTTCCCAGGTATATCAAAGCACCCAACCCCTGACCCGGGAAGAACGGCGGAGCATTTTGACCCATCCCATTTTAGGTTTCAATATGCTTAAGTCCCTCAATTTTCCCCAAAACATACGCCTGGCCGTACTGGAACACCACGAGCGGGAGAACGGCAGCGGTTATCCCCAGCGGCTCTCGGGGGACAAGATCAGCCTCTTTGCCAAGATCATAGCCGTAGCCTGTTCCTACGAGGCCATTACCGCCGCCCGCTCCTACCGGGACGCCCAGGACGGCCACACGGGGATTCTGAACCTCCTGAAAAACGAAGGCAATGCTTATGATGAACGGGTGATCCGGGCCCTTGTCTACTCCCTTTCGGTATACCCAATAGGAACCTACGTGCTGCTCAGTGACGGCAAAAAAGCCCAGGTAGTGGACGTTAATCCGGTTTCACCCAAATACCCCCTGGTACGGATAATGGGGGAAAACGCCGATTTGGAAACCTCCGCCGCCGGCGTCCGGGTAGTGCGGACCCTTTCTCCGGAAGAAGCATCTTCCTAGCCGTTTGCCAGGCTTTAGCGATAATCGTGTTGACTTTTTTTTTTATTAACGGTATATTTATTAACACGACGCAGGATAGAGCAGTTGGCAGCTCGTCGGGCTCATAACCCGGAGGTCGTAGGTTCGAGTCCTACTCCTGCTATTGGCTTGTAAGTCTTTATAATATAGGGATTTACAAGCCTCTTTTATTTTCTGCCTACGTTTTGCATTATGAACAGACACTCATTGGACCGGCGGGGTGAAACTCATGGTAAATTTTGAAACCGAACTGGAGAAGCTGTTGGCCGGAGAGCGGGAGCGCCTGCCCCAAAGTGAGCTCCCGGAGCTTATGGCGGCGAACCGGAATCTGCTGATCGCATTGAACAAAACGCAAACCGATCTTTCCCTGCAGGTAGAGGAGATCTATGATCTGGCAAAAGAGGATACCCTGGAACTTCGGGAAGCGCTGGAGGCCGCGAAGGGCAGGCTAAACCAACTATTGCCGGCGGCGGTGGGACTGAGCGATTTGCTGGAGGACTTTTGCGTGTATGCGGGGCAAAGCGGCAGTGAAGCCCTGGAGCATCAGGGGAAACTTTTATGGGAAAACGCCCAAGCTCTGTTAAAAAATTGCGGAATTACCCGTTTGGGAGAAGCGGGTCAGCCCCTGGACCCGGGAATTCACCGGGTCCAGGCTGCCGCCGCCTCGTCCGTTCCCCGGGAGCATGTGGCGCGGGTGCTGCAAAGCGGGTATCAATATCAAGGGACGGTGCTGCGTAAAGCCGTTGTCATCGTAAGCGCGGGAATAGAGGAGGAAACGGAACATGAGTAGGATTGTTGGTATTGATTTGGGGACATCCACGTCGGAGATTGCCTGTGTCGTTGAAGGCGCTCCAAGACTGATCCCCAATACCCTGGGAAAACTCGTTACGCCTTCGGTGGTGCACATCGGTGAAGACGGTTCGGTGCTGGTGGGAGAAGACGCCGCCGAATACCTGTTCACCCGCCCGGATTGTACTTTTATGGAGGTCAAGCGGCTGACCGGAAGCGGCGAAGTCCTGCGGGCCCACGGGAAAGATCACGCCCCGGAAGAACTGCAAGCCATGCTGCTGCGGTATCTTGCAGGCTGCGCGGAAACGTATTTGGGTGAGAAAATAGACCGGGCGGTCATCACCGTGCCGGCCTATTTCACCGATGTACAGCGCCGGGCCACCGCCAAGGCCGGGGAGCTTGCGGGCTTGCAGGTGGAACGGATCATCAATGAACCTAC
>JAITNM010000272.1 GCA_031290475.1 Treponema sp.
TTGTGGATTTCGTATTCGCAGAGCATATTGGCCAAGTAAACCGTCTCGGTAAGTATTTTAAATTGAACCGGCACCGATGCCGGATCATGATGATAGCGGATAGCGCAGACTAAGGACTCGGGGAAGTTCCATTTTTCCGCCACCAGGGCGCCGATTTCGGCGTGGTTCATCCCGGCGGAAAGATCTTCAAAGGTGGAGGTGGGAAGCCCTTTTTCGATGCAGAAGTCCCGTATTTTTTCCAACAGTTCCGGATGGACCTTGGAGAAAATAATCTTACCCATGTCATGGAGGATCCCCGCCACATAGATGTCATCCAATACCGTCCGGTCCTTGTGAAAATTTCTCGCCAGGCTGTAGGCATAAAAGGCGACTAAATAGGAATGTTCCCAGAGCTTACGTTTGTCTGCGGTATCATCGCCCAAAATCTTCTGGGTTCCATAAGAATAGAGCAAGTTCTTGATTCCCTTGATACCCACCATTTTAACCGCCTCGACAATACTGTTCACTTTTTTAGCGAGCATATACTGGGCGGAATTCACAATCTTGAGTATATCCGCAGTCATTGCCGGATCCATGGAAATCTGCCGGGCGATGATTATCATGTCCGAAGCCGGATCGGAAATGAGCTGCTGGATACGGAGGATATTTTCCGGGAACTGGGGCAGGGAATTAACGCTGTTTACAATGGTATTGGAAAGAATCGAAAGATTCTCCACTTTGGTTCTTCCCAAGGGGATGATGATCCGGGCTATGGTCTCTTTATCGGTCCTGAGTATATCAAAACAGTCCTCATCCAAACCCATTTTTTTGAGCATGAGTACCAGGATAACAAGCCCGAGGCCCGCGCCTTCGGAAGCGTCCAGCACCTGGGAGAGGGCGTCTTCCAGGCTGTCAAACTGCCGCGACCGGGCAAGCTTGTCGTGGATACGGATAAGCTCGGTCTTCGTAACCGCCACGTTATTACGGACCTCAATAAAGATGATATCCCGCTTGGTCTGGAGGATCAGCTTAATATATAGGCCCTTTTCTTTTTGGAGCTGGAGATAATGGGCGATATTGCTGAGGGTATCCTCTTTAAAGGAGGTCATCCCTGTTTTATAATCATCAGAATTTTCCAGATCCAGGCCCTTTTCGGAAAAATACACCCGCTTGGTATTCGCCTTTTTGGCATTTACCGCTAATTCCTGAACGATGTAGACAATATAATCCTTGAGCTGCTCCTGTTCGACCTGTTTGAGGAAGATGGTCAGCACCTGTTCAATATACATCTCAATTTCATGAGGAAGGGTAAAAGTGGTTATTGTTAAGGGGATCCCCGACTGAACGGCCCGTATAACTTTTACCTTGTCTACCACTAGCTCTTGAGCCATTGTTATTCCTTTTCTTACAGAATCCACACCATTCTATATGATGCTGAAGAATTCACACCTTTATCTTATAATAATTATCCCGGTTCACGCAAGGACTTTGCGGCTTTATTAGCCTCTTTCAATAATATTATCTAACCTTGTACGCTGCCCTAATTTTAGATATAGTAGGGTTCTGGTATGACGGAACTTATCGTTTTGGAACTTCTGGCGGGGATTTTTCTCTTACTCCCCCTCTTACGGTCCTTAATTAAAAAATTATGGGGCATTGACGGCCTTGTCTGGCTTCCGGTACTGGCTTTAGGAATCATTATTGCCATTTTTCCCGTTTATGGGTTCCGTCCCGAATGTATACCCCTGCTTATCTATGGAATCGTCTTCAATATCGCCAATATATCCCAAATTATCTCCCTCATAGCCCACCTCCATAACGATGATTTCCGGGAATGGCGCCTGGGGTTAACCTCCTTTTTGATTATTTTACTCGTCTGTGTTTTGGGGATAGGGCTTTTTTTCCTCCCCGGGGATGATACGGGGTTGATTAGTCAGGGGGTTAGTTCTGTAACCGCCTATGACGGAGACCGGCAGGAAAAGTTCTTTCTGCGGATCTACGGTCCGGCCGGCGAATCCGATGGCAAGACCCAAAGGCCGATTCTGATCCTGGCGCCGCCTATAACGCTCTCAATATCGGCGGTGGATCAGCTCTCAGCCGCCCTTCGGGACGGGGGATTTACGGTAATCAGTTATTCCCGGGAAAATTTTGATTTTCCCGCTATTGATCAAAAGGGGAAATTCTATTGGCCTTCCCTGCCTTTCCTGATAAACCTGTTCCGGGCAGGCACTCAGGGCCGTTATTCCGTTGCGGCCAATACAATCGGCCGGTCTCTGGAAAGCGAACGGGGGGAAGACATCCGGTTCCTCTTGGATTACATCAAAAGGCACCGCGGTATACCCGGATATGCGGAAGAAAGAGGGGAAAACGGCTGGAATTGCATATTCGCCGCAGGGTACGGCGCCGCAGGGGCGGCGCTTCTTTCCCTGGCCGGTGATTCTGACTTTGTAGCCCAAAACCCCAGTCTCCGGGGAATTATAGCCGTAGAAAGCCCGCCCCTATCGATCCTTAAGGGAAACGACCCGGTCCCCGGCGAGACTCCTCCCCGGAATGCCAATTGGTTCCACTTTCTCCGTTTGGGAATCACCGGCTGGGTGGCGGATATTGGCAACCGGAAGATTACCGGCATGGGGAATATTCCCGGTATGGGCATACCTGCCTGTTTCATCGTCTCAGACCGGATACAGCTCTCCAAGTACCAGGATGACCGGTATGCCGGCCTCCTCCGGGTTTTTCACGCCGCCAAAGGGCCGGCAATTTTGGCGGCAATTTCCGGGGCGGGGATCCTGGATTATTCGGATATACCGAAAAAGTACCCTATCTATTCCTTTCTTTCTCCGGGTAAAGACCGGAATATCCAAGCTGATACGGCTAATGTTCCGGGTGAAGATGATTCCGCTCCTGCAACCGCCCTTTTGATGAAAAATTTTATTGTCTCGGTTTTAGAAGGAACCGATTTCCCCGTCCGGAAAGGCGTCTACATTGAAACCATCGGGGATTGGAATTTGCTTAAAAATAAGGATATACTGGATCAATGACAACCGGGCAATTAGATGTTTTTTTCCGCAGTATCCTGGATATTGAAGGTTTTAACTTGATGGATGTTTCCCTCAACGGAATACAGGTTGATAATAATGGCGCGGATGTGCAAAAAATCGCCTTTGCGGTGGATGCGAGCCTGGAAACTTTTAAACGGGCCGCCGGAAGCGGGGCGGAATTCCTCTTTGTTCACCACGGACTTTTCTGGGGTAAGCCGGAACGGGTAACGGGTAATCTCCGAAAGCGCCTTCAGTTTTTACTGGATCATAACCTCGCCCTCTATGCGGTGCACCTTCCCCTGGATCAACATCCTGAACTGGGAAACAATGCGGCCCTGGCCGGGCTCGTGGGCATAGAAAATCCCGAACCCTTCGGGCTCTACCATGGCCGTAAAATCGGGTACAAGGGTACACTTGCCAAAGCGCTTACGGTTGACGAAGCGGTCATGCGGATCGCCTTTGGAGGTAACCGGCCGGTAGGGGTGTACCCCTTTGGGAAAAAGGAAAATCAAACCTGCGCCGTCATTTCCGGAGGGGCTGTTGATGAAGCTATACAGGCTATCGAAGAAGGAATTGACCTCTACATTACCGGAGAAAGTTCCCATACGGTGTACCACGAGCTTCTGGAAAGCGGCGTTAACATGATTTCG
>JAITNM010000138.1 GCA_031290475.1 Treponema sp.
GTGTATGGTCACCGCCGAAACAAGCAGGGTTGTCCGCTTCATTGAAGTTGAAACGCCTTCCTGAGTCCCGGTCCCCGGATGTAAATGGGGAATAATTTTATCCAGCGCCAGCAGAAATAGCACGCCCAGCAAGAAACCCAGCGCAGCGGGTATCCAGCCTATAAGGCCGGACTCTTCGGCTTCTTCTATGGCTGGAACCAGCAGCCCAAAGACCGCCGCGGAAATCATAATACCCGCCGCAAAACCCAGAAAGATGGTTTGGACAGTCTGATTTGTTTTGTTCTGAAAGAAAAAAACAACCGATGAGCCAAGGCAGGTCAGAAGAAAAATAAATCCTGTTCCAAGGGCCGCCCATAATAAACCGTTCATTACATTCATACCGTTTGCTCTCCTTTTTCATACTTGTCTATGGGAAAATTAGTATAATTATTATTGCAATAATATTTTCCCCTATAAATGTCCACTTTTTCAACAAGCACATTTGATTTTTAAACCATCTTTTGGTTCTTGTCCTTCGGTAGCGTAACCATCGAATTTCCACCATGCTATTCCACCAATTAATTCTTTTTAAAGTCTTACAAGACTTGTTCTTTTATTGTTAGCGAATGATTTAATACTCCGCCCTTTAGGTGCAATCTTGGGTATTAAATCCTGGGTCTAATACCTTGCCAAAAAATTATACAACAAAAAATATTTCCCGTCAAGTGTTTCTACGTGGAAATGAGCGTGCGTTGAGTATCGTCCAGTTAATCAGCGCCTCCCTAGACGTTTTTCCGGCAAGGTATCATCAGGGAATCAACTGGGTAATAAAACTAAAGGCGCCAGAATAGGCCGCTATGCTTAAGGGTTTTGCCAGAAGGAGGATGAGCAAAAAAGTCCGCAGCCGCATGGCGGTGAGCCCTGCCATCATTGCCAGAGCATCGTCGGGCATAAAGGGGACGAGGATGGCCACCGCAAAAAACTTGGTGAACCGGTTTTTGTCCTCAATATGGTGGGCGTATTTGTTAAAAGTATCCTCCCCCACCATGCTGACGATAAAGGGTTTGCCCAGTTTCCGCGCCAATTCAAAGGCGAGGAAGGTCCCCACGATGATACCGGTGTAGTTATAGACAAACCCAAGCGCCGGACCAAAGAGCACCACTCCTGCGGTGAGGATTACGCCGCCGGGAATAATGGGGACAATAATCTGTACCAGGTGGAGCAGCAGAAAAAGTACCGGGGCATACCATTTACCGGTATGGATAAGTTCTCGCAGGACCTCCACATCGGTAAATGCGCCAATCCTCCAGAGATATACCGCCCACATGACGATGCCGACGAGGACCACGATAGAGGCGATTCTAATGCCGCGATTGATAGGATTCATTTCCGAATATTCCGCATCTGTATCATAATCACTGCTCCTTCTCGGGTCCCAGCGTAATCCCATGCTCCGCAAGAAAAGCGGTGAATTTCTTTCGGTGTTTCGCGGGAACTACCAAAAGACGGCCCTCGGCACGGAGGGCAATACCGGCCAGGGAGGGATCAGCCAGCAGTTCCTCCGCCACGGCGCGGTCCCTTGGGAGGCGGTACACGGCGGCGTCTTCCCGGGCCTCGTCAAAGAGGCCGGCACGGGAGAGCAACCCGGCGAAAAGCGTCTTCCAATGGGGGGCGGGGTTTGGATCGATCAAGGCAGTAAACTTGTCAATGCGCTCCAGGATCTGTTCCTGCGTTTCGCAGCCCGCGATAAAGGATGCGGGGCTGATCCGCCAGCGATTTTTCCCAAGCCTGATGCCCACACGGTCAAGATAGATGCTGCGTTCCAGGGAAGTGCCCTGCACGGTAACGAGCCGCAGCTCACGGTCAGCAATGGCCTCATACCTCCGTTCCGGCAGTGGGGGGCGTTCTCCGCTGAGCCCCAGGCACCAGCGGCCCAGATCGGTAACACGGATTGTGTCGAGAGAATCATAGGGTGAGATAGGGACAGTCTTACCATTAAGGCTCCGTTTGAATTCCGGCGTTTTTTGGGTGATTTCCAGCAAGCCCAGAGCGGCGAAGACATAACAGTAGGCCTTGAACAGCGGTTTTGCAAGAAGCTCAAAACGCATTATATTGGTAGGTTTGAATTCCGCCGGCCCATACTTGTCTTTATTAAATGCGATGCCGTTAATCGTGATACGATCCGCCCGCAGCTTCATACGCTCTTCCAAATCACTGCCGCTGTAATAATAGAAGGTGTCATAGTTGAAACGGATATGGGCCGCCAGGAGATCGGCGTTAAAGCGGCGGTCGTCCCTGGCAACGGCGAGCAGAATATCCCGCAGAATTTGCCGGGATGGTAGCGGTCCCTCCGCTTCCAAAAAGTATATCCCCGGGATCTTGCTCAGGTGATCATGGAGGACACAGTACTCAAAATAACTCTGGTCGACCGGATACCGGTTTTTTGATTTCTTCCCGTTGAAAAAACCATCAATCATGGTGCGCAGACCGAGCTGCACATCCTTCGGGCATTGGGGCTTGAATTCGCTCATGCAAAGAATGAACCGTGCGGCAAGATCAACGCTATCAGGCGCGTAGTTTTGCTGCGCAAATGGCATAAAGCCAGAAGATGTGCGCAGTCCGTTACAGTCCCGTTTGATAAAACCCCGGATGGCCTTGCTCCGTTCCATGTCTTTTACCAGCGGCGAGAGTGCATCACAGAGCAGAGGCAGCGAATCGGCAACTGTGCCAGCGTTGCTCCAGACCTGCGTCTCGTCAATATCAACTGCAGCACAATCGCTGAGCGCCCCGCCCAGGGGCGGCACAAACCAGGGTTGTAGGATTTCGCGGAACGCCGGGTTGATATACGCTACAAGCTGATCCGCTTCTTCATACAGCCCCAGAAAGTCCAGACGCAGTTCCGGGTCAAACTCATATTCTTTTCTGACCCAATAGTGCGATTTATTTTGCATGATAAGCGGCTTTCCCGATCCTGCCTTGTAAGGTTCGATAGGTATAAAACACCAGAAAACGACATCCCGCAGCAGTTTTTGTGCCACCTGAGGCAGAGCAGCAAGACTGTCGTTAAAATCATTCAGCTTTTCAAAGCTGAGAAATTCCGCCATTTCTTTGACGATCTCCGCCTTGCCTTTTACGTGCAGGGGCCCTCCGCCTAAAGAGTGGTAGAATTTTTTGCTGCCCTCTAAATTAACCCCCAAGAGCAGCGCCGCAATCTGCCCGCGCCGTTCCAACAGGGGCGGCAGCTTCTCCGGCTGCCGTGTTTCTACTACCAGGGGCAGTTTCGGGCTAGGCGGCATGGGAGGCCCCCATCAAATAGGTAATGTCTTCGGCCGACAGCGATTTGAGCAGCCCAGAATCTTCCCCCGATTGCAGATCGGAGAGCAGCGCCCCGGCAAGGTCGGCCTTGTGTTTTTGCAGTTCCAGGATGCGTTCCTCGATAGTGTCCCGGGCGATCAGGCGGTAGCAGAAGACCGGGTTGGCCTGTCCTATACGGTGCGCCCGGTCGATGGCCTGGGACTCGGCGGCGGCGTTCCACCAGGGATCGAAGATGAAGATGTAGTCCGCCGCCGTCAGGTTAAGGCCTGTGCCACCGGTCTTCAGGGTCATGATGAAGGCCCGCACCTCGGCATCGGTCTGGAAACGGCGCACCAGACTCTGCCGGTCGCTTGTAGCCCCGGTCATGGTCAGGTTGGCGATGCCCCGGGCGGCAAGATCGTTGCTCAGGTTTTCCACGTTAGCCAGGAAGTTCGTAAAAATAAGGCACTTGTGACCGTTTGCCGCAGGCTCGCTCACCAAATCCAGCAAATACTGCCGCTTGGCCGAACGGCCCGAATACTCCACATCGGCCTCGGGGGCGCTGGCAAGGCGGCGCAGTTCCGACAGGGCCTTGAAGATAACGATGGCCTGTTTCTTGAACTCACCCCGCGCCACAATCCCTGCGATAAGCTCCTGGTATTCAAGCCGCCGGCGGTGATAGATTTCCAGGTGCGCCTCATCAAGCTCAATGAGCGCGGTTTCCTCGGACTTGGGCGGCAGGTCCTTGAGCACGTCCCGTTTAAGGCGCCGCAGCATAAAGGGGTAGATCCGCGCCTTGAGGTCCCGCAGGGCGTCTTCGTCGTTGTCCTCCTGTATGGGTCTGAGGTAGCGCGACACAAACTGTTTCTGCGACCCGAAAAATGCGGGATTAAGAAAACGGAAGAGACTATAGAGGTCGGCCAGGTTATTTTCTACCGGGGTACCGCTTATGGCCAGCTTGTGCCGGGCCCGCAGGATCATCACCGCAGCGGCGGTCTGGGTGTTCAGGTTTTTGATATTCTGGGATTCGTCCAGTATAATATAAAAAAATTCGACCTTCTGAAATTCCCCAATGTCCCGGCGCAGGGTTGTATAGGTGCTCAGGATAATCTGTAATCCCCCGGTCTCAATACCCTCAAAGTCCCGGTCCGCCCCGTAGTGTATCAGCACGGGCAGCTCCGGAGCAAACCGCTCAAGCTCGGCCTGCCAGTTAAAGACCAGGGATTTGGGGCAGAGGATAAGGCAGGGAGCGGCCGTACTTTCAGCAAGCCTTGTAGGGCTGCTGTTATAATTCGCGTATAGAGTGCGCAGTAAGGCTATCACCTGTATGGTCTTGCCCAGGCCCATTTCATCGGCCAGACAGCCGCCCATACCGTATTCCCGCAAATAGTCCAGCCAGCGCACACCGTACTCCTGGTAGGGCCGGAGTTCCCCTCCGGCGATTTTCCAGGCGCCCCCAC
The DNA here is from genome assembly GCA_031290475.1 of Treponema sp. Classification (GTDB taxonomy): domain Bacteria; phylum Spirochaetota; class Spirochaetia; order Treponematales; family Breznakiellaceae; genus JAITNM01. The sequence goes on from JAITNM010000138.1 coordinate 4,734, forward strand.
GGGCAGCAATGCTGTTGTAGTTGCTGAAGAAGGGCCGGGCCTTTTCCCAGGCTGCCCCATCAACCTCAATGTTCCCCTCCTGCAAAAGCAGGGGGATATCAAAGCAGGAAAGCTCCACCGCGTCCTCGTCGCCCTTGAGCAGGGACACCAGCCGGTCAAGCCGTTCCATGGTACGCTTTTCGGGAAAGCTCCTGGTACCATCCGCCAGGGTGATGCAGGAAGCGCTCCGGTATTCGGCCATGAAGCGGGAGAGGGGGAAACTCTGCCCGTCAATCTCCACCTCGGCGCTACCGGAAAGAAAGTCCAGACCCTGGCTCATGGAGAGCCGGATCTGCGGCCGGGAGAAACTGAGCTTGTACCCCGCCAGCACCGTGGCTTCCAGCAGCACGAAACGCCGGGCCAGTTCGACGATGTGTTCGGCGAAAAAGATCCGGGCAAATTCCGGCGCAATGATAAAGCGGCCATTTTCCTCGTGAATCTGGTCCTTTAACCCGGCGCCGGCAAGGCCGGTCTTATCAGCCTTGCCCGCCTTGAGCAGCAGAGCGCGGAAGAGCAGGTCCGGCGGCTCGGGGAAGACCACCTCGGCCAGGCCCAGGCTGCGGTCCGTTTCATCGGTCTCGACAATGGCGGTGATCTCTTCGTTTTCCAGGAAGAGAGGCGGGAAGCCCCGGAGGTAGGCGATAGGCCGCAGGTGCAGGTAGCCGTAGCGGTCAATCTCCATAAAGAGGAGCGACGGCAGGGCTTGGGCGGGTCGAATCCGGCGGAGAGTCCAGCCCGCCCAGACCAGCCGCAGGTTGGTGAAGCGGGAGAACGCCAGGGAGAGAAAGGCCTCCAGTTCCTCCCTTTGTACGCGGCAGTTGATAAAGTCCGTTTCGGTCCAGCGGGGACCTAAGTCCTCCAGGGGATAGACCTGGTTCTGGTACCAGGCCAGCCGGGGCGAGACCAGGGAAAAACAGTCCGGGGGGGTGTTGTCGGCGGTCTTGTCCGCCGGGCTTTTTTTGGGCTTCTTCGGCGGCAGGCCGGGCTGCTGCGGTATACGGCCCCGGGCAATAAGGCCCCCCTGTTCATCGCAGAGGCTGAAGCTGAGGGTCAGGGCCCTGGGGGCTTCCTCCTCCACCCGTACCGCGCAATGGCAGAGCCCCCCGGCCAAACTGAGGGGCTCCCCGGCCCCGGTACGCAACAGGCCGCCCCGCAGGGCGTGTTCGATAAAGCGGTCGTCGGGGTTGATGAGCGTATAGGCCGGCGGCGCCTCAGCGGACGGATCGACCGAAAAGCTCCGGGATGCGGCAGCGCAGAGGGCCAGGAACTCGCGCAGCAGCTCCCGTTCCACGCCCGTATAGCGGCGGTAATCGGGAACCGCGCCCCGTACAGCCCGGCCCCCGGCCTTGCCAACCTGAAAACGCAGTAAGGCCCCCGCTTCGGTCCGTTCCAGCGCAAAGGAAAACGCGGGAGCTGCCAGGGTCTTCAGGTCGTCCATGGGTTTAGTATACCCAAAAGGGGGCGCGGCCGCTAGGCCGGGGCTACTAGCCAGGGCCACTAGGCCAGGGCCGCTAGGCCGGGACCGCTAGGCCGCGCAATGCTTCAAAAATAATCTAGCCGAAAAGGGGTCGATGCTTTACAAGCGCATTTATGCGCTGCGTTATGCACCGCATTATGCGCTGCGTTATGCACCGCGTTATGCGCTGCATTATGCGCCGCATTTATGCGCTGCGTTATGCGCCGCTCAGGGACCGTGCTTCGACACCGGCCGGAGGCCCCGTTCCCCTGACCCGCAACAAAAAAGCCGCCCCCTGCATAGCAAGCTATGCCTGGAGGCGGCCTGCGGTCAGTAGACCGCTGCAATCCGCCTGCGGCGGATTGCTTGGAGTTTGCACTACGTCCAAACTCCACGGTCGATGGGTGTTACTGAACTAGAACAGGCGCACCCCACGCGTCGGTACCGTTCCAGGTGAAGGTTGTCGACCCTGTGGCCGTGGTCTTGTAACCGTCAATATCGCTCCACGGACCCTGACCGGTTTGCGACTCCCTATGCAAGTCAACAAGGGCTATGCCGGGGAGGGCGGGACGTGACGCGACTGTTACAACGTTGACGGCATTCCTGTCCACGCCGATTTCCTTATTGGCGCCCACAAGAACAATCTTGCCGTTGCCCTCGCCCACAATACCAGTCTTATCAGGATCGTCGGCGTAGATACCGGTGGCAGCGCCAGTGACCGTGAAAGTCGCCCCATTCTTAATCAGCAACTTGTCATAAAAAGAGCCGGCTACTGCTACATTAGCATCTGTTTGTTTGTCGTTTTTGAG
>JAITNM010000277.1 GCA_031290475.1 Treponema sp.
GGACACATTATAGACAGACCTCCTTAAAAACCGCATTTTGCGCACCGTTTTGGTACAAAACGGGAGCAAATGCAAGTGTCGTCCATAAAGTAACCGACTTTATGGACAGACACTAATTATAACTCCTTAAATACTTTTTCTCTTAATTCCGCTAATCCCTCAAAACGAGGTTTTAATGCCCTGTACAATTCCCGGTACTCCCGGAAAAGCCCGTCATAACAGGCGGCGTTTTCCGCTTTTGGGTAGTACTGCTCCCCTATTCTGATCATAAACCCCGCCGCTTCCTCGAAGGAACCGTACTTTCCCATAGAGACGGCGCCGAGGACCGCAAGGCCCGTAATTTCCGCATCAAGCCGTTCGGGGACCAGTACGGGCTTTCCGGTAATATCCGCCTTAAGCTGGTTAAGAAAACCGCTCTTCCCCGCGCCGTTGGTGACCCTGATTTCCGAAATCGGCGCTCCAAGCTCTTTCATGACCGACGCCACATCCCGAAGGGTAAAACAGATCCCCTCCGCCACCGAGCGGGCGGCCTCTTCCCGGCCTGTCTCAAGGTTAAGGCCCATGAACACGCCCCTGGCTTTTGGATCCCAGAGCGGGGCCCGCTCCCCTGCAAGGTAAGGCAGAAATACTACACCCCCGGAACCGGGAGCGGCTTTTGCGGCAAGTTCGTAAAAAGAGCGATAATCCCGCCCAATCCCCAAAAGATCCCCGCACCAGTCAACAGCCCTCCCGGTAGTAGAAATAATACCCGAAAGGTTCCAGTACGCCTTTACCGGATGCCTGTAGCTCATGAGCCGCCGGTCTATTACCCGTTCCAGGGTACATACATTGAGGCCCTCGGACGTACCTGAGCGATCACAGGCCTGTCCGGGTTTTACCGTTCCCGATCCAAGAATGGACATGAAAAAATCCGGCCCTCCGGCAAACACACGAACAGTCTTGCTAAAACCGAAGAGCGAAGCCACGCTGTCCGGCAGCGTTCCTATCTCATCCCCGGGAGATACAAAAGGAGGAAACTTTTCCGCATCAAGCCCCGCCTTTTCCAGTGCCGCGTCATTCCAGTACCACTGGTCAAAGCCCTCCGAAGGGAACACGGTCCTCGCCTCACCGGTCAGGGCAAAAAGTAAGAATTCCGGAGCGGCCAGAAAATACCGGGTTCTTTCGTAGAGGGCGCTTTCCCGGTTTTTTATGGCCAAAATTTTGGGGAGGAAAAAACCAGGGTCCACATAGGCTCCCATGATAGCGCTCACGGTCTCAGCCTCCGCCGCCGCCCGCCGATCCAGCCATAGCCGGGCCATAGCCGCCCCGCAAACAAGTTCCCCCCGGACAGTGGAAATTTCCCCGGTAACGGGCGTCACCGTAGGGCCGTTCCCGCTGATAACCAGGGCCTCTACCCGGGAAACGGAGCCGAGCCTGGAAACGGCCTCCGAAAACGAACGGAGCCACAGGGCCGGATCTGTTTCGTAGCGGCCCTCTTCGGCGGATTGCATAGCCATGGGCAGGCTTACCGTACGGATAAGCCTGCCGTTAAAATCCGCCAGGGCGGCCTTAAAGTTCGATGTTCCAATATCAATAACCAAGAGCATATACCGTTCCTTAAGGGCGCATCACTGTAAGATCATCCAGGAGGTTCTGGAGAGCCGATTTGGACAGGTACTGTTCCAGGGCGTTCCGAGCGCCCTGTCTCCCTAACGCTTGCCCTTGTCAAAGAATTCGCCCAGGGCCCGGGGAGGATGGTTATGCTTGGAAAAAAAGATAAGCAGCAACAGGGTCAGCACATAGGGCAGGACCATGAGCAGATCGGAATAGTTGCTGGGCATACCCAGGAAAAGACAGAGCTGGTACCCTGAAGACTTGGCAAAACCGAAGAAGAGGCATACCGCAAAGGTGGGGAGTATTTTCCAGTTGCCGAAAATCAGGGCGGCAATAGACAGGTACCCGTAACCCATATAAATAGACGGAGAAAAAGTGGCGGAAATTGAGTAGGCCAGGAAGATCCCCCCAAGACCCGACAGGGCCCCGCAGATCATGACCGCGCTTACCCGGATTCTTCCCACGTTACCCCCCGCGGCGTCAAGGCTGGCGGGATTTTCCCCGCAGGAACGCAGCCTGAGCCCGTATGGGGTTTTGTAGAGCAGGTACCAGGAGATAAAGGCCACCACCAGGATTACTATTTCAAAGGGGTACATGTTTTTAAAAAGCCCGCCAAAGACAGGTATGCGGGAAAGCACAGGTACGGTAAAACGGCTCGAGACGCCGATTTGGAATTTGTTGGACGCCTCCCCGGTAATGCCAAGGTTTACAATACTGGTAAGGAAGGTGGTCAGGGCGACCGCAAGGGTATTAACCACCGCGCCGCTTATCACCTGCTGGGCCCGGAACTTGACGCACAGGGCGGCGTGGATCAGTGAAAAGACAAGCCCGCCGGCCATGGAAAAAGCCATGGCGATATATATCAGAGCCGGGGAAGCGCCGCCCAGCTTCATGGCGCCGAGCACGGCCGCCACTGAACCGGTGAAGGCCCCGAATCCCTGGAGGCCTTCCAGGGCCAGCATGGTAACGCCGCTCCGTTCGCAGTAAATTCCCCCTATGGCCATAACGAGGAGGGGCATGGCGAAAGAAAGGCCGTCAATCATGATCATGTCCATCAGTTTTTCTCCAGGCGGGATTTGGCGAAATAACGGATATACCCGTTACAGGCGCTGAACAAGAGCAGGAATCCGATAATAACGCTGGCGATTTCTTTGGGAACCCCAACGGTAGAACTCATGTACACGCTGCCTTTTTGGAAAACAGTAACAAGAATCGAGGCGAACACCGAGCCCACAGGACTGGTGTTCCCCAACAGGGCTACTGCGATGGCATCGAAGCCCATATCAGGCAGGCTCTTGGGAACAATGTTATTGTAATACCCCAGGTAGTACGTAACCCCCGCAAGGCCCGCGAGAATGCCTGATATCATCATCCCCCGGACTATGCACCGCCCTTCCTTAATGCCGGCGTAACGTGCGGCGTCCCGGTTCAAGCCCACCGCCTTTAGTTCAAAACCAAGGATGGTTCTGTCCATGAGGAACCGGATGATAATAACCGCCCCAACAGCGGCCAGGAGCCCCAAAGGCAGGGTGGGCCGGAGCCTTCCCAGGGTGAGGCCCGTCAGGGTGAGCCGGGAAGCCGCTGAACAAACTTTCGAAGAGCGGGTTATGGGATCCACAAAATAGGAATTGATATAAAAACCGGTCACGTAATTAATGATGTAATTAAACATGATAGTGGATACTACTTCGTGAATATTAAACCGGGATTTCAGCCAGCCTACCAGAGCCCCCAAAAGCCCTCCCGCGGCAATGCCGATGAGGATCACCAAAGGCCGGGCGATTATCCCGGGCAATCCGCTGTAACCTGCAACTATCAGGGCGAGAAAACCCGAAGCCAGCATCTGCCCCGCGATGCCGATGTTAAACATCCCGGCCTTAAGGGATACCACCATTCCCAGGGAAGCCAGGAGCATAGGCGCCATGATCCCCAAAAAGGAGAGGAAATCGGTGGCCATGTTCTGCCCCCCCGCATAGGAGGGCCGGGGCAGAAACCCGCTGCCCCGCAGAAACGCCGCCAGGGCGGCAAGGGGGTTTTTCCCCAGGAAGAGCAGCAGTATTACTGCGGCAATAAGGCTAAGAACTATGGAAAAAAGAGGTATGGCCCAGACGCTGGTCCGGTCATCGCTTAAGAGGCATAAGAGGCGCCGTCCCGCCCTGTCCTGTCCGCCTTTGGCGACAGCAGCTCTGCTCATCCCTTAACCCCCATCATGTACTCTCCTACTTCATTGGCGGAAAGATTTTCCGCCGGAGCAATGTGGAG
>JAITNM010000150.1 GCA_031290475.1 Treponema sp.
GACATTCGACGAAAAGAGCGGTGAATATTACCTCCATCTGTTCCATAAAAAACAGCCGGATTTAAATTATAAAAACCCCAAGGTGATTGAGGAAGTAAAGGGAATACTGCGTTTCTGGCTTGAAAAAGGGATTGCGGGATTCCGCTGCGATGTAATCAATGTCATCTACAAAACTTCCCTGGCGGACGGCAAGGGCGGACATACCCTGCCCGGCATGGAGTATTACCTGTCTCAGAAGGAGAACCACGACATACTCCGGGAACTCCGGGCTGATGTGCTGGACAAGTACGACTGTTTTACGGTGGGTGAAACGGCCATGGTGGGTCTTGAAGAGGCAAAACTCTTCTGTGACGAAAGCAGGAAAGAGCTCAACATGCTCTTCTATTTTGAGCACCTCCAGGTTGACCGGTTAATTGAGCGCTATATCCCAAAAAAGTTCAATGCCGGTAAACTGCTTGAGGCGTTCAGCAAGTGGCAGCAGGGCCTTGGGTGGAACGCGGTATACCTGGAAAACCACGATCAGAGCCGGATCGTGTCCCACTACGGAGACGGCGGGGGACCGTACCGGGAACGGAGCGCGAAACTGCTGGCGGTTCTGGAACTGACGCTCCGGGGCACGCCCTTCATCTACCAGGGCCAGGAGATCGGGATGACCAATTTCGACTTTAAGGGCTTTGATGAAGTTAACGACGTGGAAACCCTGAACTGGAATAAACTGCTCGGGCGCTTCGGCATCCCCAAATGGCTCCGCTGGAAGTGGCTCAAGGAATCAAGCCGGGACAACGCCCGCACCCCGGTGCAGTGGAGCGCCGAAACAGGCGCGGGTTTTACCACGGGCAAACCCTGGCTCGGCATAAACAGTAATTATACCAAGATAAATTACGCCTCCCAACGGGATGACAGTGATTCTATTCTGAGTTTCTACAAAAGCATGATCAGGCTGCGCTCGGAAAGCGAAACCCTGAAGTACGGTGAATTCCGCCCTCTGGGCGCCGGGGGGAACGCCATCGCCTACGAGCGGGTCCTGGGAAGCGAGGTCTACCGGGTACTGCTTAACTTTTCCCGCAGGAAGGGAAAGATCCGGCGGCTTGGGGATATTGCCGGAGGCAGCATTGTAGCGTCCAATAGCGGCAGGACTGAAATGACAGATACACTGGAGCCATACGAAGCTGTGGTTTTAATGACAATAAAAGGAGTATGAAAGAGATGGAAAACAAACTCGATAAACGCAATAAATACTGTTTCGGCTTGGGGACCGTAGGCCGGGATATGTTCTACACCACCGAGAGCATGTTCCTCATGATCTACCTTACGGAAGTACTGAAGCTTCCGGACGCAACGCTCCTTGGGATGACCGCCATCCTCACGGCGCTGCGTATTTTTGATGCCTTTAACGACCCCATCATGGGGATTGTCGTAGACAATACCCGGAGTCCCTGGGGCAAGTTCAAGCCCGGTATGGCTATCGGCGCGGTATTCGGCGGTGTGTTCATGGTCCTCATGTTTACCGACATGGGCCTCAAGGGCGCGGCCTATGCCGTGGTCTTTGCCGTATGTTACCTGTTCTGGGATATATTCTACGGCCTTAACGACATCGCCTACTGGTCCATGCTCCCCTCCCTTTCTACCGATCAAAAAGAACGGGAACGGATGGGCGCCTTTGCCCGCATCTGCGCTAATGTGGGGCTCTTCGTCGTGGTGGTAGCGATAATCCCTGTTACCAACATGCTGGGCGGCGTTTTCGGCAGCCTAAAACAGGGCTGGTTTGTCTTCGCCCTGCTCATCGCAGGCCTCATGGTAGGCTTCCAGTGCTTCACGCTCTTCGGCGTTAAAGAACGCAAGGGCTATTTTAAAGAAGAAGAAAAGACTTCCTTCCTGGAAATGTTCCGGGTGATCTTTAAAAACGATCAACTTTTATGGGTGGCTGTCTCCATGGCCCTGTTCATGATCGGATATATGACTACTACCACCTTTGGCGTTCATTTTTTTAAATATATTTACGGCGATGAAAATATGTATTCTATTTTCGCGCTGGTTTTGGGCGTGTCCCAATTAAGCGCGCTGGCGGTGTTTCCCGTGTTCTCCAGAAAACTCAACCGCAAGAGACTCTACACTATCGCTACCTGCCTTGTGGCGGCGGGTTACCTCCTGTTCTTCTTTGGCCCTAACACAAAAATTATCAGTATCGGGATTGCCGGAGTGCTGATCTTTGTCGGCGAGGCGTTCATTCAGATACTGATGCTGATGTTCCTTACCGACACCATTGAGTACGGCCAGTGGAAGTTCGGGAAACGGAACGAGAGCATCACTTTTTCCATACAGCCCTTTATCAACAAGATAGGCGGCGCCCTTGCCAACGGCGTTCTGGGGGTAACCCTGGTTATCTCAGGCGTCAACGAAGCCCAGTCCAAGGCCGAGGTAACGGCAGCCGGCGCCCTTACCTTTAAGGCGGCTATGCTGATCCTGCCCATGATTGCCATCGCCCTGGGTTTTGTGCTCTACCGTTTTAAGTTCAAGATCGATGAGAAATTCCATGCGGAGATCATCGGGGATCTCAAAGAACGGGGGGATATAAAGATCGTTACGGAAAACTGAGACGATTTTCCCCTTAACCTTTAGTAATGGGGCGGTTTTCGGTTGGGAATTTCCTCCAAATCCTGGGAAATTTGAACAAGCTTGGCCTTCATAGCGGAGTGCTCGGCGCTTAACTTATCCAGGGAGGCATTCCGGACCACCACTTCGTCTTGAAGGCGGGCGAGAAAATCCTCTAAAAAAGACAATTTTGTCTCAATTTTCTCCAGACGCTTCTCTAAAACTTGTTGATCCATTGATCGTAAATTATAATAATAAGTATAGAAAGAAACAGGGGGCATCCATGAAGGAAATGGACTTTACGATTGAGGAATTGGGAAAACGCAATATCAAGTCACCCATAACTATGTCCAAGACAAAAGGAGATTTTATCGCTAATTATGTGACCGACGACGAGTTTGTCCTGCCTTATCCGAACGTGATAGTGGGGGCCCAGAAGCCGCTTAAACGAAGCCAGCTTTTTGAGTGCGCCGGACCCCGGGAAATGATCTATTTTATGCCGAAACACGTCCACGCCGGGATTGTGAGCTGCGGCGGCCTGTGCCCGGGAATCAACGATGTAATCCGGGCGGTTGTCCGCTGTCTCTGGTACCGCTACGGGGTGCGCCGCATTTCGGGTATACGCTACGGGTACCGGGGTTTCCTTTCGGACGAGGATAAATTCGCGGTTAGGGAACTCAACCCCGATGTGGTGGACGATATTCACAAGCTCGGCGGTACCTTCCTCGGAAGCGCCCGGGGCGGCGGCAAGGAGGTTTCCCGAATTGTGGACGCCATGGAACGGCTTAACCTGAACATGCTCTTTACCATCGGCGGCGACGGGACCCAGAAGGGCTCCCTGGACATTGCCGAGGAAATCGGCAGCCGGGGCCTGAAGATCGCCATGATCGGGATCCCCAAGACGGTGGATAACGATTTCTCCTACATCCAGAAGTCTTTTGGTTTTGATACCGCCGTAGCCAGGGCGGTAGAAGCGGTAACCGCCGCCCACATGGAAGCCCATTCCCAGATCAACGGTATAGGCCTTGTAAAGGTGATGGGCCGGGAATCGGGGTTTATTGCCGCCTATACGGCGCTGGCGAGCCACGAGGTAAACTTCGTCCTTATCCCGGAGGTGCCCTTCGAGCTTGACGGGCCCAACGGTTTCCTGCACCACCTGGAAGACCGGGTCAGGACCAGAAAACACGCGGTGATAATTGCCGCCGAAGGCATCTTGCAGGAACAGCTGGTCAAGGAAAAGCAAACCGATGCCGGGGGGAACGCCAAGATTGCCGATGCGGGGATCTACCTCAAAGACCGGATACAGGAGTACTTTGACGCCAAGGGCATTGAGACAAATCTTAAATACATCGATCCGAGCTACATCATCCGGTCGGCCCCGGCCGATCCCGTTGACTCTGTTTACTGCGAGCGTCTTGGCAACGCGGCGGTCCACGCCGCCATGACGGGGAAGACCAAGGCGCTCATAGGCCTTGTAAACAACGAATTTGTGCACCTTCCCATGAAGGTGGCGGTACACCGCAACCACGTAGACCCGGAAAGTAACCTCTGGCGCGATACCCTGGACGCCACTCACCAGCCCACGCTGATGGTGAATAATCCCTTAGGCCAGCTTTTCGGCAACAATCCCACCGGCGAATAAGCGCGGCAAGGATAGTATCATTTGATACTATCCTTGCCGAGGATTAACCTCCTATGGCTGGGAAGCATATTTTTTCAGCAAGCCGGTTGATATTGTCGATGTGCGCAAAGAGCTGCAAGAACAGATGATCCAAAAGGGGACTGAAAAACAAAGCGTACGGAGCGGAGAGGGCTGGACCGCAAG
>JAITNM010000033.1 GCA_031290475.1 Treponema sp.
AAGCTTGCGTACCGGATTTATAAGGATGGGTTCTTCCCCGATGTGATATACGTTTCCCTCCGGGGGGGCGCCTACCTGGGGAATGTAATCAGCGAATACTTCAAGATCCTAAGGCGGGAAGATGAGGGACGGCCGGTATATTACGCCGCAGTGGTGGCCCGATCCTACACAGGGGTTGCGGCGGCGGAACAGGTAAAGGTTGAAGGCTGGACCTACAACCCGGAACATCTCCGGGTGGGGGACAAGGTACTTCTGGTGGATGACATCTTTGATACCGGGAGGACCATCAACCACCTGACGCAGATCATCCTGGAAAAGGGAATACCCCGGCGGGACCTTAAGGTTGCGGTCCATGATTACAAATACTATGTTGATAAGCCCAAACAGCTTCCCATTCAGCCCGATTACTGGTGCCGGAAGCTTGAGCTTTCTATCAATGATGAAGACAAGTGGATTCACTATTTGAGCCACGAGCTTGTGGGGCTTACGGCGGAAGAATTGGAAAAGCATTACTACGGCGATGATCCGGAGCTTCGGAAAATTCTCGGTTCCCTTACCCAGCGGCCCCTGTGAATGATTCGTTGCGAAGGGTACATACCCCGGCCCCTGGGGCGGAATCAAGGGTATGTACCCTGAGTCAAATACCTTACGAGAACAACATACCCCGACCGCTTGCGGCGGGGTTGTTGATTTGCGGCATTGATGAGGCAGGGCGGGGACCTCTGGCAGGTCCTGTCTGCGCCGCCGCAGTAATTCTGACCGATAATTTTAACCGGGGTATATTAAAGGATTCCAAAAAACTAAGCGGCCCAAAGCGGGCGGAGGCCATGCAGGTTATCTACGCGGAGGCCCTGGCCTGGGGCGTGGGCTGGGCCTCGGCCGCGGAAATTGACGAACTCAACATTCACCACGCGGCCCTTTTGGCCATGAAGCGGGCCTTTCTGGAAATGCGGCGGGGTATGGTGCCGTCCGCCGCCGGTAATGGACAGGGCGCGGATATTACCGCTATTGTTGACGGCAAATTTGTCCCCGGCATCCCCGTCCCCTGCAAGGCCCTGGTCAAGGCCGATGACCAGATCCCGGAAGTGATGGCCGCTTCCATCCTCGCCAAGACCGCCCGTGACCGTATGATGGAGCGCTACTCCTGGTTCTACCCGGAATACGGCTACGAAAAACACAAGGGCTATCCCACCGTCTTTCACTATGCCCGGCTTGCAAAGTACGGACCCTCGCCCATACAGCGTATGAGTTTCAGGTGGCGGTAGCGCTGCCCATGGAGGCCTACCCGTGGGGCTGCCCATAGGGGCTTCCCCCTCAAACAAGATCAGTAATTCGCCGCCCTGATCCAGAAATAGCCTTTGGGGTGTTTGCACACCGGGCAAAGTTCGGGCGCTTTTTTACCTACCACAATATGGCCGCAGTTAGAGCACTGCCATACCTGGTCCCCATCCCGTGAGAACACCAGGCCGCCTTCAAGGTTGGCGAGCAGTTTCTTATACCGCTCCTCATGTTCCTTCTCTATGGCAGCTACCATTTTGAAAAGGGCGGCTATGTCTTTAAAGCCCTCTTCCTCGGCGGTTTTGGCGAAACCGGCGTACATATCGGTCCACTCGTAGTGTTCCCCCGCAGCCGCATCCTTCAGGTTAGCGGCGGTATCGGGGATATCGTTGTTATGGAGCAGCTTAAACCAAATTTTGGCGTGCTCCTTTTCATTATCCGCAGTTTCCCGGAAAAGAGCGGCTATCTGGTTATAGCCTTCTTTTTCGGCTTTGGATGCGTAATAAGTATACTTATTACGCGCCTGAGATTCCCCCGCAAAGGCGGCCTGCAAATTAGCTTCTGTTTTTGAACCTTTAAGTTCAGACATATCTACCCTCCAAAAGACGCGCCTGGCACGTATTTTTTAAGCATAGACTTTTTATTTGCGGGTTTCAAACAAATTTTTCATAAAAACAAGGACTTTTGAAAAAAAACAACAATTCCAATTCAAAAACTGTCCGGCTTTTATCGGCCAACTGCCGTTTTTTCGTAATTTCCTCACTAATAAGACAGCAATTCAGTATTGAACGCCATCGAAAGTGCCTCAAGAGCATACTTGAGGGGTGGCGGCGAAAAAAACATGGGCGGGACCACCGGGAGGACCCGTGTTTTTTTCGGCCGACAGGACCCCAAGTAAATTTTTCAAGGCAAAATTTCAATGTCTTTGTTTGAATTTGGAATTGCTGGAATAAAAAAGCCGCCTCGCAAGGCAGCTTTTTTGAAATGGTCCTTATGACCCTAAGCTTAGTATTCCGTTTTCCCTTTCCGGGATTTCTTGAGAAGTTTTCGTTTTATCGCTTTCTTTTTCCTGTTCAAAATGGTGGAGGGTTTTTCGTAATATTCCCGTTTTTTATATTCCCGGATGATACCTTCTTTTTCGACCATCCGTTTAAACCGTTTGATAGCCTTTTCCAGTATCTCGTTATCATCTACGATGATATGCGCCAAACAAATCACCTCCTTTCCTGCCGGTCAATATGAGGCGCATCTAAAAACTGAAGTTTTTAGAGATCCTCTATGGGCAAAGACTAACAAGGCGGTCCCCAGGTCAGCGACCCGCGAACCGCCCCTCCTTGCGTTACCAGTTCAGTTTACTGAATATCGCGTTTTTGTCAAGCAGGGGCCGGGCCATGAAGACATCGGGGTCCGCATTTTCTCCGGCTACCCTGATTTCCCAGTGCAGATGGGGTCCGGTGGCAAGCCCGGTGGACCCCGATAGCCCCAGGAGCGTTCCGGTTTCAACCAGTTCGCCTTCGTTTACCCCCAGGGAATCCATGTGATAGTAAAGGGAATAAACCCCCGGAAGATGCTCAATAATCACCGAATTCCCGGTGACGATACGGGATCGCGCCAGGATGACCTTTCCCGGGGCGCAGGAAGTAACCGGCGTTCCCCTGGGCGCCCCGTAGTCGATCCCCGCGTGAACCGAGGCTTCGGTGGCGCCGGTCACGTAGCGAAACATCCGGCGGTCCCCGAAAAAGCTCGTCCGCCGGGTGACGGTTACCGGAGCGGCAAAGGCTTCTTCGGCGTAGATGCTGCTTCCGGTACGGTTCAGGATGGCCCAGAGCCGGTTAGCCTCGCCGGTTTTTTGGGGATCCGGTTCGGTACGGATCGCGGTATTCCGCTCGTCCAGGTCGATGGTTTCAGAACCAAACTCCCTTTCAGGAACGGCAATCCCCAGTTCTTTTCCTTCAAGGCCTGTTATGCCTTCAACCACGACTTTGGCAAGCCCGGCCCGCATGGTGCTTGGTATGGTCAGGAGCGCCGCCAGCAATGCCGCGTTCGCGTCCGGGCCGGGACTTTTTTCATCCAGGGTGAAAAAGGCCGCCTTCCCCAGCCGTTCCCCTCCGGGGCTTACCAGTACCGCCCGGGGCGCCGAATTTACCGTACCTGTCTCTGGCCGGATAAATCCCCCCGGCAGGACCAGCGCCGCCACAAAAGGCTCCCCCGGCCGGGGGTTTTCGGGAAAGACTGCCAGGACCGGGGCGATAATGTTCCGCCCGGGAGGGGCAGGTTCCTGAGACGCCGGGACGGTCAATACCGGCGCGGCGCCGGAAAAGCTGGTTTCCGCCGCCGCCGCCAAGACGGTTTCCGCCCGGGGCGCATCTTCCGCTCCCGGCGGCGGGGAAGCGCAGGTGGAGGCGGCTAAGCTTAGGCTGATGAAAAGCGCCGCCAGGAGTTTGTCGGGCTTTAGCCCTTCCAATAGAGAATTTTGCGATTTATCGCAAAATTCTACCTTGCAAACTCCCAAAGGAGCCGGTTTATCGGGAATTTTTGCTCCCTTATGGAGCAAAAATTCACAAGTCCGACAGGCTCCCAGGATCATTTTAACGGATACCGCGGAAAAGGCGCATTCGGCGGGAGGCCGCCTCTTTGTACCGGGTTTTTTCATTAAACCCCGGTCCGCTTAAGATCGGTGATGATCATCTGGGGCGTTTCAATGCCGTTGAAAAAATTCCGGTTTACCTGGAATACTAAATCTACCTTGTCTTCCAAATCGAATTCTTTTTTTACCTTATCCGCAGCCTGCCAATACACCGCAGGCCATTTGTACTTTCCCGCATCCAGAGTGAGCTTTACATGTTTCGCCTCACTCTTTCCGATAAAGGACAGATCCGCCACCCGAAGGCCTTTGGCCATAAACACCAGAGGGCTGTTTTCTTCGCCGTAGGGCTCAAAACGATCCACTGTTTTAAAAATATCCGGAGTCAGGTATGCCTGGGGAAGCTCCGCATCAACAGTAACCGTGTTTTCCTTTTCCGCTTCCCCAAGTTCAATGGTACGGGAAGCCAGCTTGAGCCGTTCCAGAAAGGCTTCCCAATTTGCCATTTCCAGGCTGAAACCGGCGGCAAAATTGTGCCCGCCCCAGTCAATGAAAAATTCCGAGCAGGATTCCAACAGGGGCCGCAGTTCATAGCCCCTGGCGGAGCGGAAGGAACCTGTGGCGATTTCCCCGATAAAAGAGACCACCAGGGCAGGCGTCTTAAAGCGGTTTGCCAGGCGGTTCGCCATAATTCCTGTTACACCACGGGCAATGTTTTCCCCGGCGGCCATTACAAGCTTTTCTCCGAATAATTCAAGACTCTCCGCCGCCAGGGGCTCCACGATAGTCCAGATCTCCTCTCCCAATTTTTTCCGTTCTTCGTTCATACCGATGATTCCGGCGGCAAGGGTATCTCTGGTTTTAGGATCCTCTTCCATTAAAAGTTTAGCCGCCATGTCAGGGTTTCCCATCCTGCCTGCGGCATTGATGGCAGGACATAGCTGCCAGGAAATGTCCCCCGCCCCGAGGTGTTTCCCGGCAAGGGAAAGCTTGAAGAGGAGATCCTGCAAACCCGGCCGGGGCGTTTTCTCTAAAGAGGCAATGCCGCTTCTCACGATGATCCTGTTCTCATCCCGCAGGGGCATGATGTCCGCTATGGTTCCCAGGGCGGCGAGCTGTAGATCCCTGCTGTCTTCGCCGGTAAAGTGGCGTTCCCGTCTTTGGAAGAACGTGGTAAACAGGTTAATGAAAACATCCAGTTCTTCCGCCGCCTTGGGGGAATACTTGGCAATCCGGGAAACTTCCCGCAGCCGGAGCAGGCTCTTCCCCGCGGTCTGGGGAATCTCCTTTCCGATCTCCTCCGCCATATCAAACATGCCTACTTCCACCGCGGAACCGAAAATTTTTGCAATGTTTTTTTTCTGGAGCTGCGCGTCCCACACAAATATCTCGTGCCCTTCAAGAAAAGCGGGGAGCCTGGTCCCGGAAATGTTCACCATGCCCGGCACGACCGTCTCTGTTACCCTGCCTGTTACTACCAGGTTGCGCAGTTTTACTGCTTCAATGATGTACGCGTCATTTGAAGGCCTGGTATTAAGCAGGCACACCGAGTGGCCGTAGAGGCCGCTCTTCAGGGCAAAGCGCAGGGCGGACGCTAATTTGTATGCCACTCCGCACCCCGCAAGGTCCCGGAAAGGGTAGGAGGAGTCCTGCAGTTTGGGGTTTATAATAGCCAGCGCCGGGGGCAGTGTTTCCTGGGGGTTGTGGTGGTCGGTGATAATTACGTCGATTCCGAGTTCATTCGCCTTTTCAATTTCGGCAATACAGGAGATTCCGCAGTCAACAGTAATAATGAGGGTAATTGAATTTTGAACGCATTCCTCCACCGCTTCCACCGAAAGTCCGTAAGGATCATTCCCTACGGGGAGCCGCCAGGACGCTTCCATGCCAAGGCCGGAGAGGCAGCTTGTCAGGAGGGCAGTGCTTGTAATCCCGTCAACATCCCGGTCTCCGAAGACCAGAACACGCTCTCCCTCTTCCTTGGCCGCCAGGATCCGGTCCACCGCATCCTCCATGGCGGAAAATTCAAAGGGATTTCTGAGATACCTGAGGTCATCTTCCAGGAAATACCGGATCTCCTCCCCGCCGGTGAGCCCCCGGCGCGCCAGAATCGACGCCGTAAGGAGATCGCAGCCGTATTTCGCGGAGAGATCTTTTACCAATTCCTGAGGAATTTCCTTCTTTTCCCAAATCATGTCTTATTCCGCACGTCCATGCAGGACGCGGCTTCCTTTTCCCTTGGAGGGGGGCTGGAAGCAGTATAGCAGGTAGGCCAAGGCTAAGCAAGCAATTCACCCAGCAATTCCAAATTCAAACGAAGACATTGAAATTTTGCCTTGAAAAATTTACTTGGGGTCCTGTGCAACCTTCGGTTGCTTGGCCGAAAAAAACACGGGTCCTCCCGGTGGTCCCGCCCGTGTTTTTTTCGCCGCCACCCCTCAAGTACGTTATTGGGGCACTTTTTACGCCGGTTAATACTATGAATTGCAGCCTTATTGGGTAAGGAATCACTGAAAAAACTGGAGTTGGCCCGTAAAAACCGGTTAATTTTCTGAATTGCGAATTGTTGCAATTCACCATTTAATCCTGCATGTGTTCTTAGGCTGTTACTGTTTCTCCTGCTTTTCTGCCTTGGGCCATGGCTTTTGCGGCGGCATAGGCCGCCTGTTTCTTATAGTCATTGTTCCAGCGGTTGACGCTGATATAATCAAAGATCACGGCTCCCGTGTGACGGCAGAAACGGTCCATTTGTTCAAGACAGCTGAGCGCTCCGTTGCCGGAACCTCCCGGGGAGGCGACAAGCAGCGCCGGTTTGCCTGCAAAGGCCGAATCGGCCGCATTGCCGTTGAACTGCTTTGTAGCTTCGCAACGGCGCAGGCGGTCAAAGAAATTCTTCAGGGCCTCTGCCATCTCTCCCCAATAGACCGGAGTGATAAAGCAGTAAGCCCCGGCGGACTTTATGCTTTCCTGAGCCCCGTTGAAACCGTCGCCGCCAAAGGCGCAGCGGTGCTGTTCCCGGCAGATCCCCCAGCCGTCGCCGCAAACGCGGCAGCGCTCAAGCTTCTCCAGGGTGAGTACTTCGTACTCCGCGCCGCCCTCCTTAAGCCCCCGGATGATTTCTTCCGTCACTGCATGACAGAGCCCGTCTTTTTTCGGATTCCCCGAAATGATAAGAAATTTCATACCGCTCCTCCTTTGCTTCTCCGGCATAAATCAAGTATAATAGTAAGATGAGCTTGTTCCAGAATCTGACATTTTGGAACTGCCTTAGATATTAGCATAATATCCTGCTGCCTGTAAGGAGGCCTCTTATGAAGCAATGGCTGTTTTTTCTGGTTGTTCCGGTCCTTTTTGCAAGCTGCGGCGGTGATAGCTGGAATGATTCTTCTTACTTTAGTTATGACCTTGTGGGAAAATGGGAATCCGCGCCTATCGGCTATTTCGATTACTGGGGCGTTCTGGAGATAGACTATAACAAAATTACGATAACCGGGTACAGCGGTTACGGCCCATCAACTCCTTTTGCGGAATTTACCAGAAATGTGCCCCTTGAAGGTTACTCCGAAGAGGGGAAGATATTTATTAAGGACCGGGGTTCCTGGCAGGCAGGACTGCCCTATGCGTACTGGAAGGACGCTGTGGGAGGAGGACACCTAACCTTCACTTTTGGCGGCAGAGAAGAAACCCTGCATAAAGAATGAAGAAGGTATCTGCGCCGGAAAGTCTGGTACCCTGTAAATACTAAATGGCAAGGTAGAACAAAAAAAATTTACCACTGACCTCGCAGACACCACAGACTTGTTGTCCGAAATCTTTGTCCGCGTGGTCTGTGGTTAATCCGAACTTGGAATTAAAAAAATTCTCCATCTTTTTCAAAATTCCACTTGACATATTGTACTAGTTCATTTACGATTGTACTAGATGAATAGTACAATTCTTGAACCGGGGATAAGCTTCTCTTTGGACCAGGAAAACGGGGTGCCGATTTACCGTCAGGTGATTCAGCAGATCGAGTACGCCATCCTTTCGGGGCGGATGAGCTGCGGGGACAAGCTCCCCACCATCCGGTCTTTGGCGGTGGAACTCAGGATCAACCCCAACACCATCGCCAAGGCCTACAACGAGCTTGAAATTCGGGGCATTGTGAGCACCCAGGTGGGAAGCGGTACCTTCATCTCCGACAAGAAACCGGAAGGGGAAGCGGATGTCCGGAAGACGAAGATCCTGGGGATCTTTCACCGGTTCATCCAGGATATGGCGGACCTGGGGGTTGACCGGGCCGATGTTGCCGAAATGTGCCGGTCATTAGAGGCCGGTATAAAGGAGAAATAGGGATGTTTCTTAAAAAACCAAATGAAGGGACGGAAAAGCGCTTGGGGGAGAGGCATATCGAAAAAACGCCCCTCGTAAAGAAACGCGCAAAACGGGAAAAGCGGCGGGATTTTTCAATTGGCATCGCCGGAATCAGTCTTTTGGTGATTCTCATGCTCTTTGTCATTGCCGTGGGCCTGTACCGGGGCGCCCTGCCTTCCCTGATCGAAATGGCGGTTTTGGTGTGCGTCCCGGCAGCGGTAATGGTACTCATGATCTTCTGGCCCAGGTGGCCGGGGGGCATTAAGATAGGGGTTTTGGTGATCTGCGCCGTGGCCGTTTCAGGATACCCCGATTTGGCCCTGGCCGTTATTTTTGCCGCCCTGGCGGTGTTTGTGGCGCCCTCTTTACAGAAGGCCGAGGAATGGGAACGGGCGATAGTGCTCCGGTTCGGGAAGTTCCACGGGGTGCGGGGGCCGGGGCTCTTCTTCCTTATTCCGCTGGCGGACCGGGTGGCCAGTGTGGTGGACATCCGCATCAGGGTAACGGATTTTTCCGCCCAGGAAACGTTGACCAGAGATTCCGTGACGGTTACGGTGGACGCCCTCTGTTTCTGGCTGGTCTGGGACCCGGAAAAGGCGATCCTGGAAGTTGAGAATTACAACGACGCAGTGGTACTGTCTTCCAAGACGGCGCTCAGAAACGCGGTGAGCAGTAACGATCTTTCCACGTTCTTGCAGCACGGAGAAATTATCGCGAATCAGATCCAGGAAGAGGTTGACCGGAAAACTACCGAGTGGGGCATCACGGTGCAGCACATCGAGATCACCGACATACAGATCCCCGGGGCGTTGCAGGATTCCCTTTCCAGGGTGGCCCAGGCGGAACGGGAAAAGAAGAGCCGGGTGCTCCTGGCCGAGGCGGAGATCGAGATTGCGGGGAAACTACAGGAAGCGGTGGAGATCTACGCCAGGAACGAGCCAGCCATGAAGCTCAAGATCCTCTCAATTCTGAACGAGGGGCTCAAGGCGGGGAACTCCATGATGCTGGTCCCCAGTTCCATGGCCGAGGAGCTTAAAACAAAGGATATTTTCGGGCTTGAAGCATTAACCGAACTGCGGCAGCACAAGGCCGATGCCAATAAGACTGATAAAGACAAAGGAGAAATAAAATGACCGTAGTAAAAGCGGTAAACGTGGTTAAAGATTATTCTCTAAACGGGATTGAAATTCATGCGCTGCGGGGGGTAAACCTGGAATTTCAGAAAGGTGAATTCGCCGCCATTGCGGGTCCTTCGGGGAGCGGGAAGTCCACCTTTTTGCATCTGGCAGGATGTCTGGACACTATCACTTCCGGCAATATCAAAGTAAGAAACGAGGATGTGGAGAAACTTTCCAAAAAACAGCTTGCCCTGCTCAGACGGCACAGCATCGGTTTTATCTTCCAGGCCTATAATCTTATTCCGGTGCTTTCGGTGGAAGAAAACATCGGCTTCCCCCTGACGCTCCTGGGGGTGGATAAAAAGGAAATTCAGGAACGGGTAGAAAAGGTGCTGATCCAGGTCGGCCTGGGCGGCATGGAAAAACGGCGGCCCAAGGAAATGTCCGGCGGCCAGCAGCAGCGGGTGGCCATTGCCCGGGCCCTGGTGAAACGGCCCGCACTAATCCTGGCGGACGAGCCCACGGCAAACCTGGACTCCAAAACCGGCCGGGAAATTCTGGAAATCATGGTGAGACTCAATCAGGATGAAGGAACCACCTTTATCTTCTCCACCCATGACAGCATGGTCATGGAATTTGCCCGCCGGGTTGTGTTTATCCGGGATGGGCAAATTGAAAAAGAGGAACGGAAATCCTGACGGATTTCTCAGGAGAAAGCAATGAAGTTACAGGCAATATGGGAATTAAAGCGTATGGCGTTCAGAAATCTGGCCCGGCACAAGGTAAAGACCACCCTGTCCATTTTGGCGATAGCGGTGAGCGTGGCGGTTTATATTTTCATGGATAGCTGGATGGTGGGCATGATTGTGGATTCCGAGCGGAATATCGTAAGCTACGAAACCGGAGCGGCAAAGCTCCAGACCAAAATGTACTTTGAAAAACTCGACGACAGGCCCATGTACGAGAATTTTGATAACTGGGAACAATACGCCGAGGCTCTGGACAGGGCGGGTTTTGACGCCGCCCCCCATTTCGTTTTTACGGGGACCCTCTATTCGGAAACAGGCGCCGCCCCGGTTGTCTTTAACGCCGTTGACCCGGTCCTGGATCCTAAGGTCCTGCGGGTGTCCGAGGCTCTTGACGCGGGCCGTTACCTTAAAAGCGGCGCCTTTGAAATCATCCTGGGAAACATGACCGCTGATAAACTTAAGGTAGGGCTTCCCATGCGGCCCACCAGAGGGGAACTGGAAGGGGAAATTCTCCCCCAGCTTCCCCCTTCGGAGCATGATTTTGTCCGGGGGCTTTATCAGCCTGTAGGGAAAAAATCAGGCAGCATCTACGCTTCCAAAAAGACGGCGCTTCCCCAGGGGGAAGAACTCTCCCCTGAGAGAGTACGGCTCCTCATCAAACGGGACCTCTCCCAGGCCGACAAGGACCGCTATTGGGCGCTGCTGGCGGAAACCGGCCGCATGAATGTGCGGATCTCCACGGTTATCGACATAAAGGCCCCACCCGATTCAATACGTCAGGACAAGTTTGAAGCGGATCTGGCGCCGGCCTTGAGCGCCGAAGAAATGGGATTTTTCAAAAGGGTCTATGAATATGATGAGCTTACCGGCGCCTGGCATTTAATTGACGATGATCCTGTGGTCTTGGGGGAACTATTACAGGCCATGGTGCGGATCGATTATTCCGGGGCCATACGCCATGTGAACCAGCTTATTTCAGCGGTGGTCGTGGGAACCATTAATGCCCCCAACCCCCAGCTCAACAACAACATGGCCTTCATTCCCCTGGACGCGCTTCAGGACGACGCGGGGCTTATGCTGGATGGACATGTGACGGAACTAATTGTCCGGCAAAAGAAGGCCGATGATTCCCGGATTCCCGGCCTTGCCGAATCCGCGCCGGTAATAAAAACGGCCCTGGAAAAAGAGCTCGGCGCTCCCCTGCCTTCCAGCCTGGATGTCTTCGGCTGGGAAGGATACGCCAGGGATTTTATCGCCGCTTCCGCCGGGGATAACTGGACCACCCGGATCATAGCAGTGATACTTTTTATCCTCTCATTCCTGGGGATTGCCAATACCATGCTCCTGGCCATTCTGGAGCGGACCAAGGAAATCGGCATGATGCGGGCCCAGGGCATGACCGACGGCCAGCTTGTCTTCACCCTGATGATCGAAGCGGGCATGGTGGGGATTATTGGTTCAGCCATCGGCATACTCGCGGGCTGTCTTGTCAATATACCCATGGTTGAATACGGCATAGACTTTTCCGCCATGACCGAGACCATGGGGGGCAATATCGGTTACCGAGTGAACGGGGTGTTCCGCTCGGCCTGGAATGTCCCGGTGATCATCGCCACAGGCATTGTGGCCACGATCCTTTCAGCGGTCATGGCCTTTTTCCCCACCCGGCGCGCCCTCAAGATGCCGGTCACCGAAAGTTTACGGTTTGAATAAGGATGAAGAATGAGTATGAGTAATACTTACAAACAGGGCGGCGCGGGTTCTTTTGGAACCTTGGTAAAGATCGCCTACCGGAATATATGGCGGAATATGCGGCGGACGATCCTCTGCATTACCGCAGTGGGCATAGCGGTGTTTTTCATCATTGTTATGCAGTCGATGATGGGCGGGATGAACAGCGGCATCGAAAAAGTGGTGAGGGTTTTTGATACCGGACACGTCAGCGCCGCCTCCACAGACTACGAGGCGGAAAAGGAATATATGCCCGTTCAATATCCTGTGGGGAACGGCGGACCTTTCAGTGAACTGGAGGCGGAGATTAAGGCCATCCCCGGAGTCAGGGCGGTTTTCCCCCGGATCAACGCGTACGCCACCCTACAGGACAGTACGAAAAAACACGCCCTCCTGTGGGGGCTTGATGTGGAAGCGGAAACCGCCCTGAACGCCTTTAACCTTACTACCCAGGGCAATGGCCTCTTGGAAGGCAGGTACCCCGCCGCAAACGCCAACGAATGCGCCATAGGGATCGGTATGGCGGAGAAGGCGGGCTTCAAAATCGGGGATCGTATTCCCCTGAAAACCGTTTCCGCCCAGTTCTCCGACAAAATGTGGAGTCCCGAAATAACCGGCATCTTTAAATTCGATTATCTCAAATACGATGAAGACGCGATTCTGGTGGACTTCCGCAGGCTTCAGCGGCTCCTCGTTCTGGGGGACGCAACCCAGCAGATTTTTGTCTATGCCGAAAAGGAAACCCAGAGCAAGGCCATCGCGGCCCAGGTGCAAAAAATTCTGAACGGACACGAAGGGTCCGATGTGGTCCGGGACTGGCGGGACAATTACTTTGTTGTCATGATGCAGCAGAGTATGGCTATTTTCATTGTGATTGAACTCATCTTTCTTATCGTGGCCAGCTTCCTCATCATCAATACTGTGGTAATGATCATCCACGAGCGGATCAAGGAAATCGGCATGATGGGAAGCCTGGGCATGACCAGGGGGGAAATCGTGAAGGTCTTTTTCTTTGAATCGGTTTTTTTGAGTATCTTCGGTTCTCTCGCGGGGGTTCTGCTTGGGGGCATCGTCACCGGCGTCGGCTCCCTCTTTCCATTGGACTTCAGCGCCATGAGCGGGGGGTTCAAGGAATATCCCATATCGGCAACCCTGTTCCTGGAATTTGGTCCGGGCATACTCGCCATGGGTTTTTTCTTCGGCGTAATAATTGCGTCGGTATGCACCCTGTTCCCTTCGCTCAAAAGCGCGTTCGTAGAGCCTGTCGAGGCTTTGCGGAGATAGGAAGAAGATAAATGGGGTCCGCGAATTACGCGAATTGATGTGAATTAAGATAGTGAATAATTCGCGTTCATTTGCGTAATTCGCGGATAAAATTTTGATATTCATTTTGGAGGTTTATGATGAAAAAAACAGTATTTCTATCGGTCTTAATGGCAGTATC
>JAITNM010000095.1 GCA_031290475.1 Treponema sp.
CTGACATAAGCCATAGGCTCTCCTAAAAAAGTCCCCGCTCACGGCCCCGCCGGAGCAGCAGGGCCAAAGATCGTCATTAGACTTGTTCGAGAACCCGGTTGGTTCTCTCACAAGTCCTGCAATTTCTCGCCTTCGGCTGCGAAATTGCGGTATTTTAGCGGAAGTTGTTCAGAAACTGAAGTTTCCGAACAACTCTATTAAGCCTCCGCGGGGGCGGCTATTTTTTCGCCAAAGGATTTGGAATTCTTGATCATCCTGATGAGTACCAGGCAGCAGATGAATCCTATCGCCGAACTTACGATCATCGTTATAAAGTTAAACTTGTATCCGAAGGCATTTCCCATTTTGTCCATCACTATACCGGCTACCAGATAGATGAACATATCGGGCATATAACCGATTAAGGAAATGACGCTGGAGGATGAACCCGCAAGATGAGGAGGCATCTTTACATCGCCGATGGTTGAGAAATAGAGCGCCTTGATACAGAATGCGCTGAAAGAAAAGAGGATCGAGAAAGCATAAAACACATAGAGCAGGGTTTTGGATGTAGGGGTGAGTATCATGGCGGTGGCAAAGATGATCATGCCGATAAAGGCGAAGGACATAAACCTGACCCGGCTGCCTATTTTATCGGCAATCCATCCGCCCAGGTAGGCGCTTACCACGGTTGCCAGGGCGCCGCTTGTAGTGGCGAGGAGGGCCGCCTTTGAGGGATCAACACCATAGCCGTTGACAAAATAGGCATTGATATAATTACCCAGACTTATGGGAATGTAATTGAAGAAAACGATAAGTCCGCATATCCATATATGGGGGTACTTGAGGACTTCTATGAACAGCTTTACGGAGATGACCTCGGCCTTTTGACCGCCAGCTGTTTCTTTTTTCGGTTCCTTATAGAATATGAACGTCAAAATACTCGCTACGATTACGGCAATGCTGTAATACACAATGACGCCCTTGAAACCCGCCACTTCGTCGGCAAAACGGCTGAACACAAAAATGGAACCGTACATGGCGACAACACCTATGGCATAACGGCTGCCTTCAAGGAAACCGAACATCTTTCCCTGTTCCTCATTGGTACCCAGATTATTTACCGCTTTGACCATGGCCGCCCAGAAAATGAATACCGACGTAATGGCAAAGCCCATGTGTATAACCAGAAGCCAGATAAAACCGGGCATGGCCGCATACCACAGGCCGAAGAGGCCGGTTCCCAGGCCGCCTATGACGACCAGTTTCTTTGCGGATACCTTGTCCGCAAGATAGCCTCCGGGGAGATACACAATAAAATTGACAATACCGTAGATGGACGAAAGAAGACCGAGCTGCGTTCTGGTTGCACCGGTTGCCAGCTCCAGGGCTGTGTAGTAACTGCCCATAATATACGGCAGTTTGGTAATGAATCCGCCCACCAAAGCTATGAGCAAAATTGTAAAATAACGAGAGCCTTTTTTTTCTCCAGACATACATACCTCTTTTGGAATAATTTAGGGACACACCGAAAAACACCCAATGCTTTTCGCAGGCCGCTAAAGCGGTCCCGCGTGTCCCCGTGAAAAAAATGATTATACAGGCTATTTTTTCAAATGTCAAGCGAATTTGAGGCATTATGCGACACTAATTTATTCAATCAACAATCACCTTATTCCTCATTCCCGTCATCCTCTCCCCATTCGGAGAGCTTGCGGTGCAGTGTCTTTCTGCCTATGGCCAAAACTTCCGCGGTTTTGCTCTTATTACCCTTAAGGGAAGAAAGGGTGTCCCGGATTATGATCTTTTCCGATTCTTCCAGGTTTGTTCCCAGGGGGATACGGATCCAGCCTTCATCGCTTTGCCTTGTCAATGTAGGGGGGAGATCCCTTTCAGTGATAATTGAGCCCTTGGTCATAACCACCGAACTTTCCACACAGTTCCTGAGTTCCCGGACATTACCCGGCCAGTCGTAGGAGTAAAGCAGGGCCCGGGCCTTGTCGTCCACCCCTTCGACGGGCTTACCGTTTTCCCGGGAAAATTCTTTAATAAAAGAAGCCAACAGTAAAGGTATATCATCCTTCCGTTCCCTTAAAGGAGGGACATGTATATTTACTACGTTAAGCCGGAAGTAAAGATCTTCCCGGAAATTTCCTTTCTTGATTTCCGCTTTAAGATCCTTATTGGTAGCGGCTACGATACGCACATCGGTTTCAATAGTCTCTTCTCCCCCTACCCGCTCAAATTCCTTTTCCTGCAAAACCCTGAGTAATTTTATCTGAATACTCTGATCGATTTCGCCGATTTCGTCCAGGAAAAGCGTCCCTTCGTTGGCAAGCTCAAAACGGCCCCGCACCCGGGAAACCGCGCCGGTAAAAGCCCCCTTTTCGTGGCCGAACAATTCGCTTTCCAGGATAGACGAGGCCAGGGCGGCGCAGTGAACCTTGATCAAAGGTTTTCCCTTGCGGGGAGAGAGTTCGTGGATCGCGTCCGCCACGAGTTCCTTTCCGACGCCGGATTCCCCGGTGATGAGCACCGATGCTTTCGCCGGCGCCGCCCGGCTTATGGTATCAAACACTTTTCGCATAGAAACGCTGTTGCCGATGATGTCTTCGAATTTCTTTTTCTTTTCCAGCTCTTCCTCAAGCCGGTACTGGCGCAGTACCAGTTCCCGGTTTTGCAGCGCCCGCTTAACCAGGAGGGAGAGCCGGTCCAGGTTGAGGGGCTTCGTAAGAAAGTCGTAGGCGCCGTCCCGCATGGCGGCTACCGCGGTTTCCACCGTTCCGTGGCCGGTGAGTACAATTACCGGTACAACGGGAGTTTCAGCCACAATACGCTTGAGCAGTACCTCGCCGGAAAGACCGGGCATCCTGAGATCGGTGATCACAAGATCTATGTCTCCCTTTTGAAAGCGCTTCCAGCCTTCATCTCCCGCGGCAGTGGTTTCCACTTCGTAACCGTCCATTTCAAGCGCCGCGGCAAGGCCTTCCCGGATATTTTTTTCATCGTCTACGATAAGAAGTTTAAACTTCATGCGCCCCTCCCGGGATCTTCTCCGTTTTCAAACTCAAGGAGCCGGGTTTCTTTTTGCGGCACCGGCAGGGTGATAATAAAATTGGCGCCCTTCCCCTCCCTTGATGTGACGGCCATATCCCCCTGGTGTTCCCGGATGATCTTGAATACCAGGGTCAGTCCCAAGCCGGAACCTGTGGGTTTAGTGGTAAAATAGGGCTCAAAGATCTTCGGAAGGTTTTCTTCGCTGATACCCACTCCCGTGTCCTGCACAGAGATCTGGATTTCAGTATCGGCGCCCTTTGTCTTGATAGTCAGCGCCCCTCCGCCGGGCATAGCGGCGATGGCATTTTTGATAAGGTTGAGCAGAGCCTGCTTTATGAAGCGTTCGTCAAATTTGATAAAGGGCAGATCCTGCTGTAGTTCCAGTACGCAGGAAATTTTTGCCTCATCAAGTTCGTAGCGCACAAATTCTATCAAATCGGCAATCACGGCGTTAAGATCGCCTTCCACAAACATCATATCCATGGGGCGTACGGCAAACAGAAAATCTACGACGATCTGGTTAAGCCGGCTGATCTCTTCGTTAATGGTGTTGATATACTTATCCAGCATCTTAAGCTGCTTCGCGGCTACCGCCTTTTGAATGAGCTGGACATGGATGGAAAGGGAACCCAGGGGGTTTTTTATTTCATGGGCCACCCCTGCCGCCAGCGTGGTAAGGCTTGCAAGGTTTTCCGCCCTGCGGAGCTGGGCTTCTTTTACCCGCTTTTCGGTAATATCTTCCATATAAATAAGGGAGCCTGAAACTTTGTGCTCCCGTACCAAGGGCAGCACGCTGATGCTGAGGACCCGCTGTTTGTCCTTTATTTCCACTTCGAATTCCCGTTCCTCAACCCGATCCCCCCGGGTCAGGCTCTGCTCCAGGAATTCCCGTACCCGTTCATCCCTGGCAATGCTCCAGATGGGAACGTTTTCCTGTTCATGATGGGAACTGGGAAGGTAGCGTTCGGCGTATTTATTTGCCATCACCAAAGCATGGTTACTGTCCAGGACCATGATCCCGTCGTTCAGGGAATCCAGTACCGTCTCAAGCCGGTCGATTTCCTCCGCGGCCGAAAAGAGAAGGGCCTCTACCTGCTCCCCGGTCATCTTGTTTAGTTTTTTTAACGCCCGTTTGATAAAGTCCCGCATGGTTTTATAGTATACTCCGTATTGCCGGGGAATAATCCCCGTACAGGGACAGAATCCTCCTTTTAAAAGCGGCTATAAAATTGTCCAGTACCAGGGCGGGATTCTGATTATAGGTTCCCGCGGCAGTTACCGCATTCCGGACCAGTTCCCTGAAAATATCGGAAAAGCCGGGGACGGAAAGGGCCGGCTCTGAAGCGCGGACAGATGAAGCATCCGCTTCCCGGGCCTTTTCTATGGAAAGCTCCGGTAAAGGTGAAGCGGCCAGGGCCTCACGGGAACTTTCGGATACTACTTGAAGCAGCCCTTTCAGGAACTGGCTGAAAAGCCCCGGCATTTCAAAGTTTTCCGCCCCGGCGAGCACCGTTTTAATACAGTCTCCCGTATCCGGAACCGGGGCCGGAAAGCCCGCGGCCCGGGCGACAGGGCCGGCGTAATTACCCAGGGCGCCAAGCAGCGCGGGCGCTGTACCACGGGTTTTTTCGCTGAGAAACGCCGCTCCTTCTAAAGCCAGGGAAGAGGCAAAATAGGCTGAAAGGGAGTAAAGCTTTTCAGCGGAAACGGGGAGAAAGGATTCCAGGTAAGCGGTAATGACATTAGTCCCCCCTTTCCCTGTCACAGTTCCGGCGCTTTGGTTTTCCGGTTTATCACAACGGAAGACCCGCCGGAGCACGTCCCTTTCCATCGCTTCGTCCCGGCGGTTAAAACGGTACGGCCTGAGGCGGGAAAGGATGGTGGGGAGCAAGGCCCTTCCCTGGGCGCTGGTGAGTACAATTACTACCCGTTCAGGAGGCTCCTCCAGGATTTTGAGAAGGGCGTTCCTGCCCGAGTCCTGCATACGGTCGGCGTTTTCAATGAGAAGCAGTTTGCGTTTCCCCTGGGGGGCAAGGCGGCTCCAGTAGGAAGCGCGGCGTATCTGGGCTACGGGGATAAAGCCTGGAATGCCTTCGG
Organism: Treponema sp.; assembly: GCA_031290475.1. Lineage (GTDB taxonomy): Bacteria > Spirochaetota > Spirochaetia > Treponematales > Breznakiellaceae > JAITNM01. The sequence continues at coordinate 5,134 of JAITNM010000095.1, forward strand.
CTTCAAGGCGGAAAGCGGTCTTTTTAATTGAGGCGGAGAGCTTTTCCGCCCAGGCGCCGCCCTCCCCTTCCCCGCCTGAAATAAGTTCATCCAGATCCGATTCCAGGCTGTTTGCCAGGGGAGACAGTTTTCCTGCTTTCTGATCATCCTCCCAAAGGATTGGGGAAAAACGGAGGAGCAGTTTTCTTACCGAACGGATAAAAAGGGTGCGGCCCGCCTTGTCCTCCGGATTACGGGAAAAGACGCCTGTGGCCGCGGCGATTTCCGGTGAGAACGGGCGGGAACCCAGGGCCAGAAGATCCGGATGGTACAGGTACCGGTGTTTGGCGCAGGAAGGACAGGGACAGTTCCAGGACGCGTCGTTTTCGCATGAAAGGATGCGTCCCAGTTCCAGGGCGGCCGTTCCCTTGCCGGAAGCGGCGTTTCCGGTGAAGAGCATGGAGGGCGCCATGGTATTGTTCCGTATATCCTCTGAAAGCTGATTCGCCGCCTCCTGGCCGAGCACATTTTCAAACATACGCGGATGCCCCTTGGGGAGAAAGATCAGACAGGGAGACCTTTCCCAAAGATCCAATGAAGGGAAGCAGGATTTCTGCAAAAATACTGTGTTCCAAAACCGGAGCGGCATCAAGAAATGGCTGGATGGTCATGATCCATAAAAGCAGGGATACAAGCACTACCCCTTCCAGGATGCCGAATAAGAAGCCTAAAAGGTGATCCCCTGTATCCAGGAGGCTGATCCGGGAACTGATGTCCCGAAGCAAAAAACCGAGCAGTTTTACTGCTACAAACACGATGACAAAAAGTCCCAGGAAGGCTAAAATACCGGGCAGCACTTTGCCTCCGGGGAAGTATTTTTCAATAAGAAATTCAGCCCCCTTGCGGTGAAAAAAGAAAGCCGCCCCCAGGGCCAGCACCACCGACGCCATGGCGGTTACTTCTTCTATAAAACCCTTAAGGGCGCCGCGGACAGCAAAGAGCAGAATCAACAGGATAAACACAATATCAATGATTACCATTACGTTTTTCCCGCCCCCTCTTTTACACCGGCTGGGTATTTGCTCATTTCATCGGAGAGGGCCCCGGCAATTACCGCTGCCCCGTCCATTGGGGCAAAGGAGGATGCCGCGTTCGCCATGGTCCGCCGTTTTTCGCCGTCTTCCGCAAGGCGGCCCACCGCCTCCGCCACATCTTCCGCCGACAGCGCTCCCGAGGAATTAGCGGCGGATTTCAGAATAACCGCCGCCCCGGCCTTTTCCAGGCATTTGGCATTTTCCACCTGGTCCCCCCTGGTGCCGGAGCCGGAAAGGGGAAGCAAAATCATGGGCTTAGCCAGGGAGGCGCATTCAAAGACCGTACCGGCGCCGCTCCGGCAGAGCACCAGTTCCGCGGCGGCAATCACATGGGGCATTTCCCCATGGATAAAGGGATAGGGCTTGTAGGAATCATCGGGGGGGATGTCCCATTCGGCATGAGGGCCGGTTTGATGAACCACCACGTACCATTTCTTGAGGGCCGGGAGGCTTTCCCGAACCAGGGTGTTGAGCCGCACAGCCCCGAGGCTCCCGCCCAAAACGAGGAGGATCCGGGCATTTTGATCGAGGCCCAGAAAGGCGCGGCCCTTGGCGGCATCAGCTTCCTTGAAATCAGGCCTGACAGGATTCCCCACACAGCTTGCCTTGGAACGGTAAGCGGGGGAGAGAAAATTAACCGTATCGGGGAAGGCGGTAAAAACCCGGGACGCAAAACGCAGGTTGATCCTGGTAGCAAGGCCGGGGGAATAGTCTGATTCATGGGTAAAGACGGAAATACCCAGGCGGGAGGCCGCCGCGCAGGGAGGGACGCTCACAAAGCCGCCTTTGGAAAAGAGGAGCGCGGGCTTTTCCCGTTTCAGGATCTTCCGGGCGGCAAAATACCCCAGGAACACCCGGAAAATATCGATAAAGTTCCTTAATGAAAAATAGCGCCTGAGCTTCCCCGCGGGGATTCCGTAAAATTCGACCCCCGCTTCTTCCACGATTGCCCTGTCCATGCCGGTATTTGCGCCGATCCAGAAAATCCGGCAGGGGAAGCGCCCGCGTAAAGCCCCCGCAACCGCAAGACCGGGGTAGATGTGGCCGCCCGTACCGCCGCCGGCAAACGCGATAGTAACCATGGAAGATACAGTATCAAAATAACCGGCAAGTCTCAAGTTCTCCCGGGAGCTGTTTCCATTCCCCGGGCAATGCGGAAGCGGGTAAGGATGAGTTCGGCGGCAATGCTCACCGCGACTTCCGCGGGAGTCTTGCTCATTATGTTAAGGCCGATGGGCGCGTGAACCCGCTTTGCCTTTATTTCTTCCATAGTGAACCCTTTTTCTTCCGCAAGGCGTTTTTGCACAAAGTCGTGCTTGGTCTTGCTCCCAATAACGCCGATATACGGGGCAGGGCTTTTCAGGGCGAAGGCATACGCCTCGTAGTCCCAGAGGTGTCCCCTGGTTACGATTACCGCGTAATCCTTGTCTGTTAGTGTCAGGCTTTCTTCAAGGCGTTCAAAATCTCCCTGTATAATTTCCGCCGCCTGGGGGAAAATTTCCCTTTGGGCAAATTCCTCCCTGTCGTCAATAACAACGCAGCGGAAACCCAGGCGGTCTAAAAGGGGAACCAATTCCTGGCATACATGGCCTCCGCCGAAAATGTACACAAAACCGCCTGAGCTGGCGGGCGCTGAAAACCAGACGCCCTCCGGGGTTTCCGCTTTAAACGGCACGGACTGTAACAGCTTTTCCGCGTCCCGGGGCATGACGCCTATCCGGGCAAAGGTCGTATCCAATCCTATCAATCCCATGGAAAGATCTTTGGGCGAGACTTCGCTATCCGGGGCCGTCCGGGAAATTTCCATGATAAACCACACCGCCTCTTTTGCGGAAAAGATTTCCAGGGCCTTTTCGGCAAAGGGCGCTAATTCCGGATCTTCAGGATCGAGGTACTGGAAGAAGGCGGTAAATTCACCCCCGCATTTGGCGCCGATTTCAGCGGCTTCGTTTGGATGGAGTATGTAGTCCTTTAAAGCCCTGCCGCCGTTTTTGGCAATGAGTTCCTGCGCAAAAATGACAGCCAGGTGTTCAGGCAGGGCGCCGCCTATGGTTCCGTACACCCGTCCGGATTTCCCCACAAGCATACGCGCCCCCGCCCCCTGGGGGGTGGAACCGGAACTGGCAATAATGGTTACGAGGACGGTTTTCTCTTTCTTAAGCAGCGCTTCACGGATATTTTTAAAAAGTTCCATCATGACGTAACCTCTGTTGAGCGCGGCCTTATGGCGGCGGAACTATTCCCTGACAATTTGAAACAAGGGCTCTTTTTATGAATTTTCCCCGCCCCGCGCTGCCAGTAAATTTTCCGTCCCGGACGATTAATTCCCCCCGGGAGACCGTACACACAGGATAGCCTGAAAGTTTAAACCCTTCGTATGCCGTATAGTCCACGTTTCCGTGAAGCCGTTTTTGCGTCAACACCGTTTCCGCCTCCGGGTCTATGATTACCAGGTCCGCGTCGGCGCCTTCCCGGATCACCCCCTTTTGGGGGTAGAGGCCGAAGAGCTTTGCCGGAGAGGTTGAACAGAGCTCCGTAAAACGGCGGAGGCTTATGCGGTTTCCTTTTACGCCAAAGGAAAAGAGGAGGGGAATCCGTTCCTCAATGCCCGGCGCTCCGGAGGGACAAGCGGTAAAATCATCCTTCCCCAGGATCTTTTGGGTTTTAAAAAAGAAGGGACAGTGATCGGTGGCGACCGTATCAATGTCTTTAACAAGCCCTTTCCAGAGCGCTTCCCCGTCGGCTTTAGGGCGCAGGGGGGGGCACATGAGGTACTTCAGCCCTTCAATTCCGGGAAGGCCGTAACGGCTGTCATCCAAAAGCAGGTACTGAGGGCAGGTCTCCGCGTAGAGGTTCTGTTGTCCCCGCTCCCGGGCGGAACGTATGTATGAAAGACCCAATTCATTTGAAAGGTGCACAATATAGAGGCCCGCATCCCCGGCCATTTTTGCAAAGAGGATCATCCGGTTAATTGCCTCGGCCTCGCACTCGGCGGGCCGGGACAGGGGGTGATAGGAAGGGGCAAATTTTCCTTCCGTTTTGAATTGTTCCCGCAGCAGCGTGATAACCCCGTCGTTTTCCGGGTGGCAGGTTATCAAAAGGGAAAGTTCCCCGGCCCGTTTCAGCACCCGGTAGAGATCCCCGTCGGCAAGCCTGTACTGATAGGTCAGGTAGACTTTATAGCTGCTTATCCCCTCATCAATGAGGTCTTCCATCTTTTGCAAAACCCCGTCATCCACATGCTGGATGACCCCGTGGAAACCGTAGTCGATTACGGCCTTATCCCGGGCAAGGCCGTGGTAGGCATTGATTTGGCGTTCGAGGGAACAACGGGGAGGGCCGAAGGCGATGTGATCCACAATAGTGGTGGTTCCCCCGAAGGCGGCGGCCACGGTACCGGTGTAGAAATCGTCGCTTGCCACGGCGATCCCCACGTCCAGATTGAGGTGGGTATGGACGTCCACTCCGCCGGGAATTACTATTTGCCCTCCGGCATCGATTACCTTGGTATTTTCCCCGGCGGCAAGGTTCCTGCCGATTTTTTTTATCTTTTCCCCTGAACAGAAGATGTCGCAGACCAGTTCGGCATCTTCCGTAACCACAAGACCGTTCTTTATGAGCAGATCTTCCATGCCCATAAGTATAAACCACCATGGGAAATAAATCACTGAAAAAACCGGAGTTGGCCCGTAAAAATATGTTATTGATTAAAATTGTTATGAGGTTATAGTATGATAGGAACAGATGGAACATTGGGGCCGTCTGAGGAGGCGCGCATGAAGGTTTTATTAGTCAACGGAAGTCCGCATACTGAAGGTTGTACCTATACCGCCCTGAGGGAAGTTGAGGGCCGGCTCAACGTGGAAGGAATCGCCACGGAATACTTTCAGATTGGGACAAAGCCGGTCTACGGTTGTATCGCATGCCATAGCTGCAATAACAGCGACTACTGCGCCCTTACGGAAGACCGCTGTAATGATCTCATAAAAATGGCGGAACAGAGCGACGGGTTTATCTTCGGTTCTCCGGTTTACTATTCGGGACCAAACGGCGCCCTTTGCGCCATTCTGGACCGGGCCTTTTATGCCGGAGGCAGGGCCTTCTTTCAGAAACCCGGCGCGGTGGTGGTCAGCTGCCGCCGGGGCGGGGCCACGGCCGCCTTTGACCGGCTGAACAAGTACCTTATGATCAGCCAGATGCCCGTAGTTTCTTCCCAATATTGGAATATAATCCACGGCAATAGCCCGGAAGAGACCAGGCAGGACCTGGAGGGGCTCCAGATCATGCGGACCCTGGGAAAAAATATGGCATGGCTCCTCAAGTCCCTGGCGAACAGTCCCCGGCCCGAACAGGAACCCTGGATCGGCACCAACTTTATCCGCTAGGGAAGCACTGATTGCCGAAACTTCGTTTCGGATGCAATCGAGCATAAATCAGTGCTACTTTAATGTGGCATTTGCGCAATGAAATGAGCAAATGCATAGGGCAACGCAGATTAGCGTCAAGTTAATCAGCGTTGCCCCAGGAGCCTACCAAACAGACCGCCAAAAGTTGCCTAGGTTATTCGTTCCTTTAAATACAGCAAATTTCCGCCCACGGGCCGCTTAAAAAATTCCGGAACAGGAACAAAAATCGATACTTTGTCCCTGCCCTTTTTTACAATTTTAGGATATCCAGGGTTTATTTTCAAGTTTTTTGGTCAATATTTTTGTATATTCTGCACTATTTTTCACTATTT
>JAITNM010000110.1 GCA_031290475.1 Treponema sp.
CTGGATGTTATATTTCGGGAGGATGCCTCGCGGGTAACGAAAGATCACGGGCCGGAAAACCTGAATACCTTACGGAAGCTGGCGCTTTCGCTCCTGAGAGCCGCCCCAAGTCCCAGAAGCGGTAAGAAAAAAATCACCGGCCCAAAACGACAATTCATTGCCGCCATGAATCCGGACTATTTGTTTACCGTACTCTTTGAAAAGTAAATGCAGGAGCCCTGTCCTCTGGGGCGGAGTTGCTTGATTAAACAGATAATGAACTGTTATAATAACTAAATTTATGCCGCGAATAAAAAGAGGAGCAATCAAAAATGAAGATAGCAATCGGCTGTGATCCGAACGCGACGGATCTGAAAAAGGCGCTTATCCCCTTTATTGAGAAATTGGGGTACGAGGTAAAGGATTACGGCAGCGGCGATCCCATCTACGCCAATGTTGCCTTTGCGGTGGCTGAGGATGTGGTTAAGGGAATTTGCGACCGGGGGATCCTGATTTGCGGGACCGGTATCGGTATGTCCATTGCGGCGAATAAGGTGAAGGGCGCCTATGCCGCGTGTGTGAGCAATGTGTATCAAGCCCAACGGGCTGTCCTGAGTAATGATGCCAACATTATTACTATCGGTTCCCTGGTTATTGGCGTGGAATTAGCCAAATGTCTGGTTGAAGCCTATTTACCCCGGAAATTCGATCCTGCTTCCCCTTCGGCGCCTAAAGTACAACGGATCTGCGATTACGAGCAGGGAAAATAATTTTATGGATACTACCCCACTCCGTAAGCTGGAAAATACCGCCGCCCGGTGCCGCCGCAAGGTTATAAGAATGATAGAAGCCGGCCATGCGGGACACATGGGAGGGGCCCTTTCGTGCCTTGATATTGTGACCGCCCTCTATTTTTACGCCATGAAGGTGGATCCCCGGAATCCCCAAATGCCCGGCAGGGACCGGTTTATTCTCTCCGCAGGCCATAAATGCATGGCCCAGTATGCGGCCCTTGCCCAGAAGGGCTTTTTTGACGAAAAGGTTCTTGATACCTACGGCGCCCTGAATACCAAGCTACCCGGCCATCCGGACATGCATAAGCTCCCGGGTGTGGAAGCCAATACCGGCGCCCTGGGCCATGGACTTTCCATAGCCCTTGGCATGGCTCTGGGCTTGCGGATAGACGGAAAAAAAGCACGGGTGTTTGTGGTTATGGGGGATGGTGAACTCGCGGAAGGATCTAATTGGGAAGCGGCGGCGGCGGCGGCCCATCACAAGGCCGGCAATATTGTCTTATTTGTGGATCACAACGGGCTGCAAATAAGCGGCAGGACCGTAGATGTGATGAACATGGATCCTGTGGAGGATCGTTTTGCCGCTTTCGGCTGGGGCGTCGCAACAATAAACGGTAATGACATGGCCGAGATTGTCAATGTTCTCGACAGCGTTCCTTTAAAAGCCGGAAAACCTTCGGTAATTGTGGCAAACACGGTTAAATCCAGAGGTCTTTCTTTCGCCGAAGGTAAAGCCGAATATCACTACTGGAAACCAAATGCAGAAGAACTGAAAAAAGCGATTGATGAACTGGATCGCAAAATTGAGGAGACGGCGCTGTGAGTGACCTTGAAAAGCGGGATCCCCGCAAAGAATTGGGCGCCGCGGTATTTGCGGCGGCGCAAAAAAACAACCGGGTAGTGGCCCTTTCCGCGGATTCCGGCGGCAGTTCCGGTTTTGGGGAATTGCAGAAAACCTATCCTGAACGTTACTTTGAATTCGGCATTATGGAATCCGCAGTGACCGGAGTCGCTTCCGGACTTGCCACAACCGGAAAGATCCCCGTGTTCTGCGCCATTGCCCCCTTTGTTACCTCCCGTCCCTATGAAATGCTGCGGAACGATATTGGGTATATGAGGCAGAATGTAAAAATAGTAGGACGCAACGGCGGTATAACCTATTCGGATCTCGGTTCTACCCATCATTCCCTGGAAGATTTTGCTATCCTAAGCATGATCCCCGGCATGGTAGTACTGGCGCCCCAGGATCCCAACGAAATAAAAAACGCCGTCGCCGCCATGATCGAATATGAGGGGCCGGTGTATATGCGTATCGGCAACGAACCGGTCCCGGTGTTCACCGGGGACAAGCCTTTCGTTATCGGCAAAGGGAGCATCCTGCGAGATGGAGATAGTGTTACTGTTATCAGCACCGGGACCCTCACGTATGAAGTTCTTCGCGCAGCGGAGCTGCTGTCTGAAAAAAGGATAAATGCGGAGATCATCGGTATGCCTACGGTTAACCCCCTGGATGAAGATCTCATCATAAAATCCGCATCTAAAACCGGCAGGGTGGTAACCGTAGAAGAACACTATGTTCCCGGCGGGCTTGGCAGCGCGGTTTGTACGGTACTCTGTTCCCTTAAAAAACCGGCCCCCGTAAAGATGCTCGGTATTCCCCGCGCCTATGCGGGGAATGGTCCTTACCGGGAACTCCTCACGTATTATAAACTGGACCCTCAGGGAATCGCGGCATCGGTAGAGGAATTCGCCGGTTAAGGCTGAGGCAGGCTTTATAACGCAAGTATTTTGTCAGACGGGGCGCCGCAAATCGGGCAATTGACGGGATGTTTTTCTCCCCAAAAGGTATTACCGCAGGATGTGCAGGAATAGTACTGAAGGGCTTCAATATCCCTGTCCTCGTTTAAAGCCTCCCGGGCTTTTTCAAACAAATCAAGGTGTATTCTTTCGACTTTTCCGGTATCTGAAAATGCATAAAAAGGCAAGCCCAGCTTAGAATCCCCGGCATATTCGGCTTTTTCTTTATAGTATTCCTCGGTCTCATGGCGTTCGTTTTTGATGCTTTCAGAAACAGCCTCTTCCAGGGTTTCGGGATTTTTCAGTGAAAAATAAAAATTCCGGGCATGATAGAACTCGGCATCCGCCACGGCTGAAAACAGTTTGGCGAGATTTTCAAATCCCCGCCTTTTGGCATTCTCGGAGCGAAGCTTATATTTGACATGGGCGGTACATTCATTAATAAAAGATTCGAGGAGCATTTCATTCATGGGGGCGGCAAACCTGTTTTCGGCATTCTCCCCTTTTTGTGCCGCAACCAGTTCCTTCCGTTCATGGCAAAGTTTTCCGGATTTGTCATAATACATTTTTACCCAATGGTAGAAGGGAGTTTGTATTTCCGGAACATCTTCAACCCTGGCCCCGGCGCCCCCGGTCATTACCAGCTTTGCCCCTTCAAAATCAAGGGCGTCTTCAAAGTATGAATGAATATGGCCTGCCAGTATATAAGCGGGAAATTTTTTGTTTTTTCTAAAAGCGCCGGTTATTTTTGCCCATTCGCCGGGAGCAAGCGAATTGGTTGAGACGCGGTTCGGCGGAGGAATATGCATGGAAAGAACAATATTCGGCCGGGGATATTTTTCCAAAACATAGTTTAGAAATTCGAGCGTTTGTTCTGAAATTTTCCGTTCGGCATCATCAAGCGCCACAATAAGAGTTCTGCCGTCCGCTATAGCATAATCAGGGTTTCCGAAAAAATCGCGGTAATATCCGGTGTCGTGGTTGCCCCTCAGCATAAAGACAGGAATTGCCGACGACATGTTCATAAAATCGGCCATGTTGCTATAAAAATGTTTTAGGCCAAAAGGAACAACATCACCCAGGACCAACGTAAAATCTGTTTCGGATGCCTCATTCAGAAGTTCTAAGAATATAGATAGTATCTCCGCGCCCAGCCCATCGCATCCAGGATCCCCCATGACCGAAAAAGACAGAAAATCATCAATTTCTATAATTTGCCGCTGTATTTTTTGAATGCCTTTTTTTAACTTGATCATAAGCCCCTGGACTAATCATAAAACAAAAGTTCTATTCAGACAAGACGACCGCCAGCAATTCGCAATTCAAACAAAACATTCAAATTTTGCCTTAAAAACGTTCCTTGGGGTCCTGTCGGCCGCCACCCCTCAAACACGTTATTGAGGCGCTTTTTACGGTGGTTAATACTATGAATTATTGCCTTATGGGTAGGTAATCACTGAAAAAACGGCAGTTGACCTGTAAAAAACTGACGGTTTTTGTAACTTTGAATTACTGATTTTGGGATAAGCTCAATTGACTTTTTTTCGTTTTTACAGTACAAAAATGGGGAGCGCGCTTGTTTTCGGGGCCCATAGCTCAGTTGGTTAGAGCTGCGGACTCATAATCCGTAGGTCCCTGGTTCAAGTCCAGGTGGGCCCATAAAAACACCCCTTCAGGCGGCTATCCTATTCCCTGACAATTTAAGATTGTCAGGGAATTCGGATTCTAAGTTGTAATATTATAACAACTTAGAATTTTAAGACGCCATTTGGATGTTTTTGCTGAGACTTTAAATTGCCGCAGTCCCGTCAAACTCCCAGTATCCGGCTGTACGCGTCCAAGGCGTTGTCGCCTGAACCGGCCCCGTCCTTGGCGGCCAGAACCTTCCTGGTGAGGATCTTCCCGAGCTGCACCCCTTCCTGATCAAAACTGTTGATGTTCCACACAAAGCCCTGGAACATCACCTTGTTTTCAAAGTGGGCCAAAAGCGCCCCCAGGGCTTTCGGATGTAACTCTTTCCCGTAGATAAGGCTTGAGGGCCTCCCCCCGGGAAATTCCTTGTTACGGTTCTCCCCGTCAACGGTTTGACCCTTCGCAAAGGCCACGATCTGGGCGGCCAGGTTCGCCTTGAGCTTGGTCTGGCTCACCGAGCCGTCTACTTCCACATCGTCCTTCCGCTGGCTTTCGGTAAAACCTACAAACTGGAGGGGTACAATATCCGTGCCCTGGTGAAGGAGCTGGTAAAAAGAGTGTTGGCCGTTGGTACCCGGCTCGCCGAACACGACAGGGCCGGTGGAATAAGACACCGGGTTTCCCTCCCGGTTGACCCGCTTCCCGTTGGACTCCATGTCAAGCTGCTGCAAATGGGCGGGGAAGCGGGAGAGGGCCTGGCTGTAGGGAAGGATCGCCGTGTAGGGGAAGGCCAGGAAGTTCCGCTCCCACACGCCGATGAGGGCGTCCAGGAGGGCCGCGTTCTCGCCGATCTTCGGCTTGAGCGCCTGGGCGTCCGCCTCGTGGGCCCCCGCAAGCATGTCCTTAAAGACCTCTGGGCCAAAGGCCAGGGAGAGGATAACGCCCCCTACGGCGGAGGAAACGGAATAACGACCGCCGATAAAATCATCGATATAGAAGGAATCAAGGTAAGACGGGTTATGGGCCAGAGGGCTGGTCTCACTGGTAACCGCCACCATGTGTTTACTGGGATCGAGCCCTGCCTTTTTGAGCTTATCTTTAACGAAAAGTTCATTTGACAGGGTTTCCTGGGTAGTGCCGCTCTTGGACACCAGCACGAAAATGGTTTCTTCCAGGGGAAGGGCGGAAACCACGGCGGAAGCGTCATCGGGGTCCACATTGGAGATAAAGGCCGCCTTAAGCTTCTTTTTTCCGTTGGCCGCCGCCCAGTTTTCCAGGGCCAGGCAGAGCGCCCGGGGGCCCAGGTCGGAACCGCCGATGCCTATCTGCACTGCGGCGGTAAAGGCCTTGCCGGTGGCGCCCCTGATCTTCCCGCTATGAACGTCCTTCGCAAAAGCTGAGAATCGCGCTAACTCAGCCTTGTAAAAGGCCCCGAGGTCCTTTCCCTCAAAAATAACGTTCTTCCCCAGCTGCCCCCGCAGGAGCTGGTGGAGCACCTTCCTCTTTTCTCCCGTATTGGCAATTTCACCGTCCAAAAGCGCCTGGTATTTGGGGATGAGCTCCTGCTCATCCGCCAGGGCCTGGAGCAGGTCTAAAACCCGGCTGTCAACGCTCTTCGCCGCCCAGAAATAGCTGAGCCCCCCTGCGGCGGAAACCTGGCTCCCATTCACCCGGGCGGCATCCAGCTTCGCCTTAAAGTCGAAGACCCAATTTTTAGCCAACGCGGCAAGCTTGCCATAGACGGCAGTTTTATCAAAATCAATATAGTTCATTACATCCTCCGCTTTAAATAATAACACAACCGGGGCGGTTTCAAAACCTCAGTTTTGAAATAAGCTCAAACTTCTATACTTAATCCTCCAACTCCGGGATACTTTCTTTCATACGGGCCATAAAACCTTCACCGGTAATGCCTTCCCGGAGGCATACGAAGACGGTGTTATCCCTGCCGGCGATGGTTCCCAAGACATCGTCCAGGCCCAGGTTGTCCACAGCCAGGGCCACCGAGTCAGAATGACCCGAATAGGTCTTGATCACCGCCATAGCGCCCGACCAGTCTATAGAGATATAGCCCCGCAGGAAATCGTGAACATAGGTACGCCCGGTTTCCCGGCGCTCGTCATCCCCGGGAAGGGAGTAGACGTACCCGTTGTGACCATCGGAAATTTTCCCCACCTTGAGGAGTTTCAGGTCCCGGGACAAGGTCGCCTGGGTGACAATAAACCCTTCTTTTTGAAGATGCCCCAACAGGGTCTCCTGGGACTCAATGCGGTAGGTTTTTATTAATTTTCGGACTGCTTTTAAGCGGATCAGCCGTTCTTTCATCCATACTCCGAATAATTATTCTTACTATATGTTAAACATGCATAAACATACAATACCTCCTCAAGACAACATAAGGGCCGTGGGACCCCAACGGGCGGCATTGTGGCGAAGGTTCCCCCCTTGATGAACATAGGATTATTCCGATAATAAAGTCAGAGGTCTGAGGCTTTATTAATGGAGATAGTAAAGAGAAGCGGGTCATCCGTCTTAGGCGTGGTTGACGAATCGGCAATCCAGGGTAGCGCGCTCAATCTGGGAGATCCTAAAAACGGATTTTTCAATCTCAGCTTCAACGCCAATGATCTGGAACTCTGGGGGGATATTAGTCCCCCTGCAGCCGCTTCGGATCTTATAACTGATCTGTACATTTCAAACATGCTTGATAGGCTCAACGTTATATACGGCGTGAAGTGGGATGCCATTATGGAGGCCATAAACACCGTCAACTTGGAACGGAAAACCGTAAAATACATACCCATGGCCAAGGGAGATCCTCCGGTAAATTCCGAAGCTGAATATTATGAACTGAACCCCAAACTGGCGACATCGCCCACCCCGGCAACTGAAGACGGGCAGATCGATTACAAGGACTATACCCCCTTCGTCATTGTCAAAGAGGGGCAGATCCTGGCCCGCAAGCGTCCCCGGATCCCCGGCCGGGAGGGCAGGAATGTTCACGGCAACGAAATTCCCTATAGAATCAGCGTCATCAAGGGATACGCCGGGGGGGAAAATACCCGTACCGATGAAAATTACATCTACGCCGAAATTCACGGCCAGCTTGTGGAGAGCAAAAAGGTCCTCAGTGTCCAGAATACCCTGGTTATCAGAGGGGGCGTGGACTATCATACAGGAAACATCAAATTTCCCGGGGATGTGATAATAGACGGTCAAGTATCCGATGGTTTCAAGATATACTCCGGCGGTTCGGTGACCATCAAACAGACCTTTGACGTAACCGAATCGGTAATCAAGAAGGACCTTACCGTAGGGGGGGGGATCATCGGCCGCGGCCGGGCCATAGTCAAAGTGGGAGGGGTTGTGAAAACCCGGTTCATTAATAACTGCCGTCTGGCGGGCCGGGATAATGTTTACGTCACCAAAGAGATCCTCCGGTCAAATGTATATGCCATGGGCGCCGTGGACCTGGGGGAGAAAGGGATCATCCTGGGAAGCAGCGTATATACCATCCACGGAGTCAGGGCTAAAAATATCGGCACAAAATTCGGCAAATTATCACGGATTCACTGCGGCAGTGACTTTACCATTAAGCAGGATAAGGAAAAGAGCACCCAACGGCTCAAGCTCATCGTTTCAAGACTAAACGATTACCGGTATGCCTATGACAACATGGAGGATACCCAGGACGGTCAGGTTCAACGGGGAAAGCTCAAGGAGCTTATGACCCGGCTGGAAAAGGAACAGAGCAAGGCAAGCCTCCACATATCAGAGCTTTTAGACCGGATCAATGCCGATGAAAACGCGGTAATACAGATTTCGGGGGATATTTCCCCCGGTACCTTCCTGGAAATATGCCAGGTAAGCTTGGAAGTAACTGAACCCCTCCATAAGGTACGGATAATGCTGGATAACTTTTTGAAAAAATTAGTCGTCCAAAAACTGGACTGATGAGGCCATACTCATTATTAAGGCGTAATTTCAATGTCTTCGTTTTTGAATTGCCGGCTGTTGCCGCCCTTTCCTTGACTTCCCACCCCTAAACCGCTAAGGTAACCATGGAGGCTCAACATGCAAAATGTTACCCCCTCAAAGCTGGCTGGGGTGTTTAAACCGGTGACCGTCGCGCTCATCATCATCGGTATTGCCGTAGTTGTTTTGCTGGGAACCAGCGTATACATAGTGGATCAGACCGAAGAGGCGGTTGTTACCCGATTCGGAAAATACCTTACCACTACCGGGCCAGGGCTCCAGTTCAAGCTGCCCTTCGGCATAGACAGGCACTATGTGGTGAACGTCAAAACCGTTCAGACCGAGCAATTCGGTTTCCGTACCTTAACAAGCGGGGTATCTTCGACCTACGCCAACCAGTCCAATGAGTCTACCATGCTCACCGGGGATCTCAACATCATTGAGGTGGAGTGGATCATCCAGTACCGAATTACGGATCCTGTGGCATGGACCTTCAATGTAATGGAAAGAACCGCCACCATCCGTGACGTGTCCCGGTCGGTGATCAACATGCTCGTGGGGGACAGGACCATCATGGACATCATGGGACCGGAACGGAGCACCATTGAGGCCGAGGGGACGCTCATCATGAACGAGACCTTCAGGAGTTACAGCCTTGGGATCGACGTGATCGCCGTAAAGCTCCAGAACATCGATCCTCCATCCGGGGTGCAGGAGGCCTTTGACGACGTGAACAAGGCCGAGCAGGATATGAGCCGGCTTATCAACGAGGGACAACAGGCATACAACGCCGAAATCCCCCGGGCCAAAGGGGAGGCGGAACGGCTCATCCAGATAGCCCAAGGCTACGCCACGGAACGGATCAACAAAGCGAACGGAGACGTGGCCCGGTTCAACTCGGTGTACGAAGAGTACCGCAAGGCCCCGGATGTAACCCGCCAGCGGCTCTACTATGAAATGATAGAAGAAGTATTCAAGGATGATCAGGACACGGTGATCATCGACCGCAATTTTAATAATTTCCTGCCTTTAAAGAACCTTGATTCACCGGGGAGAAATTCCCGGGGAGGCGAACAATGAAAAAATTAATCATAACTTTGACAGTAATACTGGTGGTAGTATTAGGAGTGCTGATCATGGGCCCTCTCTATATTATAGATGAGGGAGAACAGGCGGTAGTGGTCCAGATGGGACGCATAGTAAATGTGGTTACTAGTGCGGGAATCCATATAAAGGTTCCTTTTATCGACAACGTGGTGCGTTACCCCAAAAGGATCATGGCCTGGGACGGGGAACAGAAGAGCATGCCCACCAGGGAAAAACAGTACATCTGGGTGGATGTCATCGCCCGGTGGCGGATCGCCGATCCCAAGAAGTTCTACGAATCCATTACCACTCTAAACGCCGCCTACTCAAAGCTGGCCGAGGTAATCGATTCCGAAGTACGTACCGTGGTGGCGGAAAACTACCTGAGGGAATCGGTGCGGAACAGTAACATTATCCTGGAACGGCCCGATACCCCCGACAGTCTTGGTATCGGCGACGCTATTGACGTCGACGCCATCCCCACCCTCATTCAGAGCGAGGGGAGCCGGGACCCCATACAGAGAGGCCGGCGGCAGCTTGCGGAGGAAATTCTTGCCCGTTCCCGGCGCATGGTTCCCGAGTACGGTATAGAGCTCATTGATGTGGTAACCCGGCAGATCCGTTACTCCGACGAACTTACCCAGAGCGTCTACAACAGGATGATCAAAGAACGGAACCAGATCGCCCAGGCTTTCAGATCCGAAGGAGAGGGGAAAAAGGCCGAGTGGATGGGAAGGATGGATAACGAACGCCGTTCCATTTTGTCCGCCGCCTACGAACGGGCGGAAACCGCACGAGGCACCGCGGATGCCGAAGCTACCTGGATCTACGCCGAAGCCTATGGCCGGGACCGGGCCTTCTTCGACTTCTGGCGGGCGGTGGAATCCTACCGAACCACGGTTCCCAATTTCAACAAGACCCTTTCCACAGAAATGGATTATTTCCGTTATCTTTATTCGCCAACCGGGAGGTGAGAAAGCTATTCCCTTTGAAAGCGCTGATTAACGCAATCGAGCGTTAATCAGCGCTACTTTAATGTAGTATTTGCGTAGTGAAACGAGCAAATACATAGGGATACGCTGAAAAGCATCGAGTTTTTCAGCGTATCCCTAGGTCAGGGAATTCCGATCATAATGGCAAAGCAGTATTACTACGAACGTTTTGAGCATGAGGGGAAGATGGTTCTCGGTCTGGATACGGGGCTCAGCGCCCAGGCTTTTGCCCAGGCGAAGATGGCCCAGTACATAACCCAGGCAGGCTGCATTGTTCACCCCGAAACGGATAAGAGGCCCGGCGCCGTTGAGCTGTGGCGGGCCGGGGGGGTGCTGGAAAGAGGCGCCCCCTCCCCTACCATGGTTGTCTGGGGCCCTGATTTTTTAGGCGAACCCCTGGATTCCCTTATTGCCCCGGCCCGGGACAGCCTTGCAGGCGGAAACGCGCTGGAAGCCCTGTCCGCCTGGATCCGTTCCCGGGCAGCCCTGCCCCCCGAATGCCGCGCCTGCCCGCCCTGGCCCGGCGCGGCCCTCCTGGCCCGCTCCGGCCGGGAAGACGCCCCCCCCTACCCCGCCGGAACGGTACTTTTTCTGCCCGAGGCAATAACAAGGCGGCTCTTTGACGCCCGGGGAGACGAGGCATGGATAGGAGGAGCGGAGCGCTGGGTTCACCCCGATCTTCAGGGCGAGGAGGCGGAGGCCTTTACCGCGGCGGCCCTGTACTACCGGATACTCTGCGGAGTTCCGCCCTTCCCCTCCCCGGATCGGGACGCCCTGCGGGAGGACATACGGGAGGCGATTTTTATTCCCCCGTCCCTCGCGGCGCCGGGCCTAAACACGGAGACCGCGAACCTTATCGGGAGAGCCCTCTCCCCCGCAGTAAAACTGCGGGACCAAAAATTGGAATCCGCCCCGCCGCCGGGAAACGAAAAGGGGGGGCGATCTTCATCCCCAAGGCCGGCGGATTTTATCCGGCTTATAGGAGAAACCGGGAAAAGGAAAGACCTTTTCTTCCGCCCCCTTGGCGCGGAAGAACGGGCAAAGCTGGAAACGGAACGGGAACAGTACCGGCGGAAAACGGAAAAGACGGTAAAGGCCAGGCGCTTTATCCGCAGAAACCGTACTGCTCTGGCGGCAGCCCTGGCCGGGGCGGCGATAGTTATTCTGCTCGTTACCAGTATTTTCCGGAACATTGCCAATCAGCCCACTACCCGGGGCTTAAGCCCCCAAGAGGTGGTGGAAACTTACTACAATGCCTTCACCGCCCTTGATCATGCTACGATGGAAGCCTGCGTGACCGATAAGGCGGGCAAAGATGATATCAGCATGGCTACGAACATCTTTGTTTTGAGCAAAGTCAGAGAGGCCTATGAAATTGACGCGATGGTAATAACTCCCCGGAAATGGCTGGAGAACGGGGGAGGGCCCACCACAAAGCAGGTATTCGGGATTTCGGACCTGGACCTTTTTCCCCTGGACGCCGACGACAGCGACGGGAAACTGTCATTCCGCACCGAATACCGGTTCTGGACCCCCTACGCCGCGAAAACGGCGCCGCCGGATTTTGAAACAGCGGACGCGGAGCTGTCCGGACCTGAACCGTCGCTTCCCTCCGCAGCATCACTGCGGGACGAGCTCACCCTTGTCCGGAACAAGAAAGGACTCTGGCATATCGCGGCGATTCTGCGCGACATCAAACAGTAATACTGCCCCATTATATTTCAGCGCGTCCCTAAAGTTTCCCTTCCAGCCAGAGGTTAATGAGGTATCGGGAAACTGAACCGTTGCCAGGAAGATCCGGAAGCTCATTCCGGTTAAACCACTTGGCGTCTTCAATTTCCTTTCCGTCGGGGGTGAGGGTTCCGCTTTTATACCGGGCGGTAAAGCCCAGCATCAGGGAATTGGGGAAAGGCCAGGGCTGGGAAGCTATATAACGGATATTATCCACCTCAATATTCACCTCTTCCCGTACCTCCCGGACAATCGTAGATTCCAGGTCTTCCCCGGCTTCGTTAAAACCCGCAATAAGACTGTATATCCCGGGAACAAAATTCCGGTTATGGGCCAGGAGGGCCTGTCCCTTTTCATTTATGATAAGGATGATGATGGCAGGAGATATGCGGGGAAATTCCAGCCTGCCGCAGGAAGGGCATTGCCGGGCCAATTCCCCGGGGTGGTCTCCGTTGGGGCCGCCGCAGCTCCCGCAAAAGGCCGAATCCCGCCGCCACTGCATGATGTGGCAGGCCCTGAGCAGCCGGTTCGCCGGCCCGGATCTTTCCCCGGCGATCATGGGCGGCAGGCATTTGCGTATGGGGATCTTTTCCCAGCCCCGGGGAAGGGGGAAATCTTTTGCCAGGGTTAAAAAACCTATAGGACCCGTTTCGTCAATTCCCGGAATCTCAACGTACTCCGCTCCGCTGAATTCAGCAGGCAGATCCTTCCTTTCCGCGCCTTCCAGGAGTTTGTCCGGCTTTAGCCCTTCCGGGAGTTCCGGCGCTACCAGATCGGCGCCTGAAAAAACATACAACCGGGTTGTATACAAACGCCCGGCGCCCCTATCGCTTACAGCCACAAACCCTCCTGCTTCGCTGCTTCGCTGCTTAATTCACTTTAATATGGAATTTACCGGCTGTTCAAGGTATACTAAGCTATGAGCATTTCAAGTTACCTTGAGGCTTTACCCCTCAATGAAATCGAGAAGTACAGTAAAGGACTTCCCAAAGATTCGGTTCCCTTTACCGGGTACCCCAGGCAGCATCCTTCGGATAAAAACAAGCTTATCCTGATTCACGATCCCCTGGGGGAAAAACCCCGGGTGATGGAATTCAAGCTCGATGACGTTACCCGGGTGGAAGAAATCCCTTCGCCGGTGACTACTGCCGGAAAAGGACTGCGTCTTGTTAAGCTATGGGTCTGCAAGGGGGCTATCGGAGTGATCATGGAGCCCTTTGAGGTGCAGGAAAATGTCCGGCCTTGAACCCCAGCCGGGAACGCGGTTCCATGATAAGCCCCCGCTTCTTTGAGCAGGCCCCTTGCTCCGGGGAAAAGACCGGCGGCCTGATCACCGGCTTGGCCGGCGGTCTTGCGGCGGAGCGTACGCTGTTATGCGGCCTCTGTCCCCACCGTTGCCGTATTCCCCCGGGCAAGAACGGACTCTGCGGGGCCAGGGAGAACCGGCATGGCGAGCCCTGTCTCCCCTACTACGGTTATAGTACCGGCATGGCGGAAGATCCTATCGAGAAAAAACCCCTTTACCATTTCAGGCCCGGATCGGCCATTTTTTCCATTGGTTTTGCAGGCTGCAACCTCCGCTGTCCCTTTTGCCAGAACTGGCATATCTCCCAAATCTGCCCCGGGAAAGACATACCCGGCAGGTTCATTTCCCCGGAAGACCTCATGGGCACCGTAAAAAGAACCGGCCATCCGCAAATTGCCTATACCTACTCGGAACCCCTGATCCATATCGAGTACCTCCTGGACTGCATGGAACTGGCCCATAAGGAAGGGATCGCCAATGTTCTGGTAAGCAACGGATGTATTAACCCGGATGCGGCAGGGGAAATCATCCCCCTTATTGACGCGGCAAACATCGATCTCAAGTGCTTTTCAGCCGAAACCTATGCCAAGGTCCTGGGGGGAGATTTGGCGGGGGTGAAAAATTTTATCTCCCAGGCCTATGCGGGGGGCGTTCATGTGGAAGTAACCACCCTGGTCGTACCCGCTCTCAACGACGGAGACGCGGAATTGGACGGCATTACGGACTTTCTGGAGACCCTGGCCGGGGGCGCGCCAAAGCGGGCCGTCCCCCTGCATTTATCCGCCTATCATCCCGGCTACCGCTGGGATGCGCCCGCCACGGAAGGGGAGACCCTCATCGCCCATGCCCGCCGGGCAGGGCAAAAACTCCCCTACGTGTACACCGGCAATATCAGGGACAGCCGGTTCAGCGACACCTTTTGCCCTGAATGCGGACAGGTTCTGGTGGAACGGCGGGGTTACCGGGTTAACACCGGGGGACTGGTCCTCAAAACCCGGCCCGGCAACAGATGGGGAAAGGGCTATGTATGCGCCAATTGCGGAAAAGACGCGCCCATTTTTGCATAATTAGCCTCCCAATAATTCCTGACAAAACCTGACTTCTTGTCATTGTATAAATATTAAAAAATGGGTATTCTTTTAACATGAATAAGAGCTCCTCATCTTTACGGTTGGGTATTGATGTAGGTTCTACCACCGTAAAAGTGATTGTTATGGACCATGCTACCAAAAAGGTCCTCTTTTCCCGGTATAAAAGACACAACGCGTACCAGGCGGAGACCGTACTGGGCATGGCGCGTGAAGTTATAGCCCAATTCCCCGGCGCGGAATTCCGGGCCGCGGTTTGCGGTTCCGGGGGAAAGCCCATAGCCGAGGCCATAGGCGCCTATTACATGCAGGAAGTGGTGGCCAACGCCATCGCGGTCCGCAGTTTCTACCCGGAGGCCCGCCTTGCCATAGAGTTGGGCGGTCAGGACGCCAAGGTGGTCTTCTTCCATTATGATGAAAAAGCCGGACGCCTGGCCGCTTCGGATATGCGGATGAACGGAAGCTGCGCCGGGGGAACCGGGGCTTTTATTGACGAAGTAGCCAGCCTCCTCAGGATCCCGGTGGAAGAATTCGAAGTCCTGGCGAAAAGGGGTACCACGGTATACGACATTTCCGGCCGCTGCGGGGTGTTCGCCAAGACCGATATTCAGCCCCTGCTCAACCAGGGCGCCCTCCCCGAGGATATTGCCCTGTCCACTTTTCACGCTATTGTCAAACAGACCATAGGCGGCCTTGCCCAGGGGCTGGAACTCAAGGCGCCGATTATTTTTGAGGGAGGGCCCCTTACCTTCAACCCCACCCTTATCAAGGTTTTTGCCCAATGGCTCGGACTTGGCGGGGGGGACATAATCCGCCCGGAGAATTCCGAAACCCTCATGGCCTACGGAACGGCCCTTTCGGTGGATGAAATGTTCCTTGAGGAAGAAAATAATTTCAGCCTGGAATATGCGGTAAAGGCCCTCTCCGTATTCCGTCAGAATCTGCAAAACGCCGAACCTGAAAGCAGGAAAACGTATTTCAGCTCCCCCCTGGAACGGGCGGAATTTGAAGAACGCCACCGGCTGTCCCCCCCTCCCCATCACCGGGCAAAGCGGGGGGAAACCCTGCGGGTGTACCTGGGAATCGACGCGGGATCCACCACCACCAAATTCGCGCTTATAAACGAAAGCGAAGAAGTGGTTGACAGTTTTTATGCTAACAACTATGGAGAACCCCTCAAGGTCATAAAGCAGGCGCTTTTGGATCTGAAAAAGAAATACGACGATTCAGACATTGCCCTGGAAATCATTGCCCTGGGGACCACCGGTTACGGGGAACTGCTTTTCGATAAGGCCCTCAAGGCGGATTTCCATACCGTGGAAACGGTGGCCCATGCCGAGGCCGCAAGGAAATACGCGGGGGACGTAAGCTTCATCCTGGATATAGGCGGACAGGATATGAAGGCTATTTCAGTAACCAACGGCATTATCACCAATATCACCTTAAACGAAGCCTGCTCTTCGGGCTGCGGTTCATTCCTGGAAAACCTTGCCGCAAGCCTCCGTATTCCGGTGGATCAAATTGCCGAGGCCTCCTTTAGGGCGAAAAACCCCGCGGAACTGGGAAGCAGATGTACTGTTTTCATGAACAGCACCATTATTACCGAACAAAAAAACGGCAAAGAACCGGACGATATTATGGCCGGTCTCTGCAGGTCGATTATAGAAAACGTGTTCACCAAGGTAGTGCGGATCTCCAATTTTACAAATCTCGGGGACAAAATTGTGGTTCAGGGGGGCACCTTTAAAAACGACGCGGTACTCAGGGCCATAGAACAGTATATGGGAAAGAACGTGGTCCGCGCCCCCTACCCCGGCGAAATGGGGGCCATCGGCATTGCCCTGCTCACGAAGAAGCATATCGCCGAAAACGGCTTTGCCCGGGAGCGGGAACACCGGTCCCGGAGCCGCTTCATCGGTCTTGAAACCATTGCGGATTTTGACTACACCCAGGAAACCAATGTCAAATGTACGGCTTGTGCAAATAACTGCAACCGTACCCTGGTTACCTTTTCCTACGGAAAATCCGGCCAGGCGCCTGGCCAGGAATCCGGTCCCTCCCTCCCTTCAGAGGACCTCAGAGGGGAAAACACCTGGGTCACCGGGAACCGCTGTGAACGGGGAGAGTTGGTAGGGAGCCCCAGGGACAATTCGTTTCGGGAAAAGATGCGGCAAAGAACACTGGATATGGAGGCGGTTCCGGATATGATCAAAATCCGGGAGAAGATGCTCTTTCGGGATTACCCCTTCAGCCTGGTTTCACCGCCCAAAAACATCACCATCGGCCTTCCCCGGGCGCTGGATTTCTGGCGGACCATGCCCTTCTTTACCACCTTTTTCCACGCCCTGGGTTTTAAGACCAGAGTATCCCGGCCCAGCTCCCGCAAGCTCTTTGAAAAGGGACTCCAGTACGTTGCCTCCGACACGGTTTGCTTTCCGGCGAAACTGGTCCACGGTCATATTCAGGACCTCCTGGAAAGCAAGGTGGATCGGGTGTTCCTGCCCCTTTTCAGCCACCTCCCCTCGGAGAACTCGGAACCCTTAAGCACCTATACCTGCCCGGTACTCAAAGGCTATCCCCTGGTAGTAAAATACTCGGATAACCCGGAACGGCACTTCCATATCCCCCTGGATACGCCCATTTTCCACTGGTTCAAACAGCGCGACCGGGATCTCCAGCTCTGCCGTTACATGAAGGAGGCCTTTAATATTCCCGAAAGCTCCGCCCGCAAGGCTATTGCCCAGGGGGACGAAGTCCTGGCGGCCTTCAACCGCGAGCTTATGGCCCAGGGGAATAAAATTATCAGGCAGACGGAAAAGCAGGGGAAATTCGCCGTGGTCATCACCGGGCGGCATTATCAGTTTGATGAGCTTGTAAACCACAACCTGTCCCGGTATTTTACGCGCATGGGTATTCCGGTACTCACCGTAGACGCCCTGGAAGGGGTGCCGGAAGTTGACCTGTCCAAAACCATGGTGGACATCACGAACAGTAATCATGCGCGGCTCCTTTCGGGGGCCATCGTCACCGCCCGGCATCCCACCCTGGAGTATGTGGAAATTTTCAGCTTCGGCTGCGGCCATGACGCGATCTACACCGATGAAGTAGCCAGGCTGATGAACGAAATTTCCGGCAAGTCTCCGCTCATCCTGAAACTCGACGAAAGCGATGTGCCGGGTCCTTTGCGGATCCGCATACGTTCCTTTGTTGAGACCGTCCGGGTCCGGCGGAAAAACGAAACCGGAGAACAGAAAATAAATCACCTTTCCGATCCCTATCCGGTCAAGTTTACCAAGGATAGCAGGAAGGAAAAGATCATCCTGCTGCCCAATGTAAGCCATGCTTTTTGCCAAATTATGACCGCCACTTTTGGGAAACAGGGATTCAGGGCGGCGCCCCTGCCCCTGGGCGGCAAGGAAGCGATGCGCCTGGGGAAAAAATACGTACACAACGATATCTGTTTCCCTGCCCAGATGATCATCGGGGAGGCCCTGGCGGCCCTGCAAAGCGGAGAATACGATCCGAACAATGTGGCCATCGGCACCGGAAAGACCCTCTGCGACTGCCGGCTTGTCAACTACATGTTCCTCACCAGGAAGGCCCTGGACGACGCCGGGTACCCGCAGGTGCCGATTATCTCCACCGATATATTTGATCTTAAAAACATTCACCCCGCTTTCAAACTAAGCGAGCTCTCCTTTGCCCGGGGCGCGTGGTGTCTCGTCTTCGTGGAAGCGCTGGAAGCTTTAAGGCGCAGGATCCGTCCCTATGAGCTCGTGAAGGGGGAGACCAACCGGGTATTTGAAGAGGCGGTAGACAGTATCGCTAACGGTCTTTCCCAGGGCGGCATGGCGGGATCCCTGCATGCCTATATGAAAGCAATAGACGCCATGTGCGATATTCGCTATGACAGGGCAAGGCAAAAACCCCCGGTTTTTATTACCGGAGAATTTCTTTTAACCTTCCATGCGGGTTCCAATTTTCACATTGAGGAATACCTGGAAAACGCGGGCCTGGAAGTAATACTGCCCAGAATGTACGACGAGTACCGCAACCTGATGCTCATGCACACCGTTTCTGAGGTCCGCAACTTCCATGTACGCCATTCCCTGTACGAAACCGTGCGCTGCTATGTGGGGGACAAATTCTTCGATATCGCCATGGATGTGGCCGAAAGGATCGGGAAGAAACATCCCCTGTACGAACCGGCCATACACCTGCCGGATCTGGCTAAGTTAAGCGATCCCCTGATACACCATTCCCTCCAGTCCGGCGAAGGTTTCCTCATAGCCGCAGATATTCTGCACCACGCGGCCCGGGGGATAACGGCCTTCATCATACTCCAGCCCTTCGGCTGCCTCCCCAACCACGTCTGCGGCAGGGGAGTGGTGAAGCGGATCAAGGAAATGTACCCGGGGATACAGATCCTGCCCCTGGACTACGATCCGGATATCAGTTTTGCCAATATTGAAAACCGGCTCCAAATGCTCATCATGAACGCGAAGCAGGCCGCCAAGAGAGCCGCCCTGGCAGAGAAAATCCAGACCGGTTTGGAGAAGATAAAGGTAGAAGGTTGAACGCACGCGGCAAATTGCCGCTGACATTATGGAGTATGTTATTCTTTCTCTGGGGGCTGAAAAACTCATTTTCTCTTTTTTCTTTTTTTCCGCCAGCGGCTGGATTGGGGAAACCATCATGGAATCGGCGGTCCGGCGGCGTTTTGTAAGCAAAGGGTTTTTCAAGGGCCCCTGGGTGCCGGTCCACGGCATAGGCGCCTTTGCGGCATATACGGCATCGTATCCCCTTAAGGCCTGGCCGCCCCTGGTCTTTATAACAGGAACCCTGCTTACTACAGGGGTGGAATACCTTGCGGCCCTGTTCC
>JAITNM010000167.1 GCA_031290475.1 Treponema sp.
CTACTTTAAGGATTGTCTCCCCCTCCGGGGCGGCGGTATCGTCCTTAAGATTTGCGGCTACAAAAGTTTTACCGATTAAGAGTTCCGTGGCCTCATGTTCATTAATATCTTCAATGGCCCCGGATTTGATAAACCCGCCGTCCCGCAGCACCGTGTACTTTCCGCATATTTCGAAAACTTCGGGAAGCTTGTGGGAAATATAGATAAAACTTACCCCTTCATTCTTAAGGCGGTTCATTATCACAAAGAGGTGTTCGATTTCCCGGGTGTTAAGCGCGGTGGTAGGCTCATCCATGATGATAAGCTCCGATTTAAAAAGCAGAGCCCGGGCAATTTCCACCAGCTGCTTTTTCGCCGTTTCAAGTTCTCCAACCAGGGTCTCGGCCTCGATGCCGGAATCCATATAATCCAGCACTTCCTGGGCCCGTTTTATCTCAACGCCTTTACGGACAAAACCGGTCTTGGCGTATTCGGCCCCCAGGAACATGTTTTGGAACACCTTGAGGTCGTTACAGAGGGAAAGTTCCTGATGGATAAAACGTATCCCCATCTCGCCGGCCTTCCTGGAGTTCATACCGTGAACCACCTCTTGGTTGATCACGATGTCCCCCGAATCCTGCGAAAAGGTACCTGCCAGGACGTTCATCAGCGTGGTTTTTCCCGCGCCGTTTTCGCCCAAAAGCCCATGGATCTCGCCTTGGCTTACGCTCAGTGAAACATCTCTTAGCGCGATCACCGGGCCGAATGATTTTGAAATGCTCTTCATTTCCAGGATCATGGGAGCCTCATTTCATGCATTTTGATAAAAAAACTGCTTGTGAGAAAAAATTCCACACAAGCAGTTTTCTTATTTAGAAATACCCTTCCAGCCTAGATGCTGTAGCGGGTCTTGAACTTAGCGCTGTTCATATACGTCTGATAGTTGGTCTTGTCGACCTCCTCAAAGGAAATCTTGACATAGGGAGCGCCCCGGGGACCCGCAGGAGCGCTGACGCTCTTGCCCTGCATGATATCGGCGCCAAGCTGAATGGCATCGCGGATCATTGAGGGAGAGAAGGTATAGGTAACAAAGTCAACGCCGGGAACGCCGCCGCCGGTGAACAGTTCCATGTTTTCCCGCCTGCCGCCTACGCCGCTGACCAGTTTGATGTTTATCTTCGCGGGGCCCTTGTAATTCTTGAGGGCGCTGAAAACGCCCATCACTTCTTCGTCGTCATCGGTGTAGATCGCCTGGAGAGATTCAATCTCCGCCGCAGAAGCGGTGTTGAGATAGGTCTCAAGCTGTTCCATGGCTTTCTGCTGGCTCCAGTCGGTTACAAAAGACTGAACCTTCCGGAACTTGCCGCCCGCGGTGGAAGCAAAACCGTCGCTCCTCTCCTTGGGAACCGTGGAACTGTCCCCCAGAAACTCAAGGTAGCTGACCGTACTGGCGGAAGCGAAGTACTTGGCAAAGTACCTGCCCATGGCCTCACCGATACCTCCGTTATCACCGGAAACATCCGCCGCATGACCACGGAAATTCTCGATAAACCGGTCATAGATAATGAGGGGGATCTTGGCATCCACGACCTTCTGGGCGGCGTTGCGCTGGGCATCACCCTGAAGGGGCCAAAGGACGATTACCTTGGGCTTAAGGGAGATCAGGGTATCCACGGCGTTGTTTTGCTGGCCATCTTCGCTGGCGGTAAGATACCGGTAATCAAAACCATACTGGGCGGCCAATGCCTTGACTTCCGCCTCGCCATGCCGTATCGACTCCCCGGTAAAGCCATGGTCTGCCGCGGGGGTTACAACGCCCAAAATAGGCTTGCTCTGTCCCTGGCCGCCGGCAAATACCGCGCCGGCCGCCGCAAGCAGAATAAGACACATCATCATAAGTTTCTTCATAAGAAGCTCCTTTGTGTTTTTTATACTTCCTTATATGAAAAGGGGAAGAATGAACTGTTATACCACAACATAGCCTGTTTGTCAAGGGATAATCAACAATTCGCAATTCAGCAATTCCAAACAAAGACATTCAAATTTTGCCTTAAAAATGTTCCTTGGGGTCCTGTGCAACCTTCGGTTGCTTGGCCGATAAAAGCTGGACAGTTTTTTGAATTTGGAATTGCTGACGCTTAACAGCACTATCTCCAAGAATGCGCCGAAAAAAGTTGCCTAAGTTAATCGTCCCTTTAAATACAGCAAATTTCCGCCCACGGGCCGCTTAAAAGATTCCGGGGAAAGAACAAAAACCGCTGCTTTTGTCCTGCCCTTTTTTACAATTTTAAGATATACCGGGTTTATTTTCAAGTTTTTTTGTCAATTTTTTTGTATATTCCGCACTTTTTTTCACTATTTTCAGCTTTTTTTCTTTTTGCCCGGTGAAGTCCCTGATAGCGGATGGCCGGCAGGCCCATTGGTGTATTTGCTGTATTTAAAGGGACGTTTAAATGCGGCAAAAACACGGATTAACCCGCTAAAATCCGCGAATCTTAAATGTATAATAGAAGGAAGGTAAAAATGAAGGCAGGCAAAGCGGACAAGGTACAATTTGTTTTATTAGGGTTTCTCATTGGTATTGCGGCTCTCGTAATAACCGGCTGCCCCATGGAACTCAATACTAATATCGGCCCGGGAACAAGCACTATTAAGGGAATAACCGCGGGAGATCCGGGAACGGTTACGGTTACGGTAACGGTGGAAGTGGAAGTTCCCGGAAAAGCTCCTCCTCCGATCACCATAGAGGTGGAAGTTCCCGGTGAAAATATCAAATTCGATTTAAACCGAATCCTCATTGTCAACAGGTCCGACACCGAAATCCCGGACGGAAAAGTTACCGCCGCCGGAACCACTAAGGTGATAGATATTCCAAAAATTCCGCCAAATTCTTATTACATGCTTACCCTGAACCCCGGGGATATCCCCGTAACTACGGAATACCAGGTCTCGGTACCGGGCCATTCGGTCTTAACCACCCCGTTTGTCATGCCTCCGGACAAGGTGCTTATTATCGGCGACGGGTGGTATGACCTTGATGACGGCAATACCGTGCTTCCCGGGACGGATAATACCAGGCCCCACCTGGTGGTTTACAATACCATGGCGGCCACGACGATTACTTCGATAGACGCGAACACATCTCAGGATGATAATTCTTTCGGGACCGTTATAGACAACAGCGTTATTCCCCCCGGTACTATGAAAATGTGGGAAGTTCCCCTGGGAGCGGTACGACAGTACCGGATAAACGGGCCTACCCCTGCGGTTATAAGCCCGCCTCTTAATAAACATACCTTTACGAATTGGCCCTATCTTATTGTGGTTTCAGATGACGGTTCTACCTCAGGCCAGGTGGATAATGAGCCTCCTCCCCCGGTTCCCGTGGATGGAGTACAGGTATCGGCGGATAGCAACTCAATTAAAGTACTGATAACCAAACCGCCGGCGTCTCCCGTTCCGGATTTTAACGGCTGGATGGTGTGGCTGAACAACGGATCCTCGTATCATATTCCCAAGGATGCCGCTCCGCCCCAAGTCATTATCCCCGGACTGGCGGCGGGCCTCTACAGCGTGGCGGTATCGACTATCGACACCACCGGAAACATCTCCCACCCCCTGACCTATCCGATCATGGTGGGAAGCGGAACCGGCGGGGATCATGACCCCATCGTTCCGGAAGCGGACGGAGACAAGCCCGATCATCCCGTGGGGGCCGGAGCGACATACGTCAGGGTCATAAACCAGTCCACCCATCCGGTTACCAACGTTCAGTACAGTAAAAATACCAACACGGGTCCGTGGCTCGAGTTTTCCGGTCACGACATTGCAATCCCCTCGGGAGATCAAAAGCTCTTTGCCCTTACGCCCGCTTCGTATTCATTCAAAATAGTGGGGCATACGTGGAACCCGACGCCCGTTAAGGCCCTGGCCAAAGGAAAAGAGTACGTCATCATCGTCCGGGACACCGATAATGACCCCCAGATAATCGACCCGGACGGCGATGATTACCCGATAATTCCGACGCTCCCGGGAGATCAGCCCGCCGACCCCCTTAATCCGGCCACCCACGCCCGGGTCCGGGTTATCAACCAGTCCACCCTCTACAACGTGACAAATATAACGTACAATAGCGGAAA
>JAITNM010000176.1 GCA_031290475.1 Treponema sp.
GGATACACTTTGCGGGAAATAATGCCGTCCTGTTCCAGATCCCGGAGCTGCTTTGCCAGGATCCTGTTGCTGATGCCGGGGAAGAGTTTAAACAGTTCGTGGTAACGGAGCGGGCCTTCGTGTCCCAAATGCCAGATAGTAACAATCTTGTACTTACCGCTGATAATCGACATGGTTAATTCTTTTTCGCAGGTAAATTCCTTGTTTTTCTCAGACGGCGTTCAGTCTCACTTCTCAATTGGATAGACAAGAGGGCACCTCCTCAGGTAAAAAATTTGGGCCGGGTAGAACCGGGGAGTTATCTCCCCGGAGCCCCCACGGTTACTGTGCCCGGTAGGCATCCGGTTCCTCTGGAAAAAGGTTCGCTTAGCTCCATGAGTGTACAATTCTCGCTCGCGGGAGTGGAAATCTTTTTAAGAAGTCCCCGAACTACTGCCAGTTCAAGTTCTTCTGACGGGAACGACGGTTCAGCCATTTGAACCATATCCGTCGTACATGGTGGGGAAACTCCGCTATGGCAGTACTATTAAGCGGTATACCGTAGTATGCAAAATGCCCCCGGCCGCCGCCGAACCCTCCGGGGAAACGTGTCCGGATAGGGAAAACAAAAAGCCGGAATCTCATGGAACGGTTGCGAGAGCCTGTAATTTTTTTTGTGTAAATAGCCAAAATCATTAGAACGGAACCCGTTCTTTTCCAAAGAAAATAGCGAACTGGTTTAAGGCCATGCCCCAATTCCTAATAGCCATGGTCCATTTCTCAGACGCGTTCCGGATCGCTAAATACATGATCTTATATCTGATTTTCAGTATATCCAAAATATATTATTGTATGAATTTCAATAAAGAAATTGAGTGCGGAGTACCTAACGGTATTCTTCCCAGGCCTTGATTTCCAGCGCGGCATCGCCGGCGTCGTTTTTGTAATCAAGGGCATCAATGAATTCCCTGGCCACTTTGATATTGGTAAAGAGGGGGATATCAAAATCGATAGCCATACGCCTTATGATATAGTCGTTTTTAAGTTCCGTTTCCCGGTTGTTCTTGGGGATGTTGATGATCATGTCAATTTCCCGCCTTTTTATGTAACCTGCGATATTGGGTTCCTTGGATTCCAGGGGCCAGTTGAGGGTTATGGCAGGAACGCTGTTGGAATTGAGGAATTTCGCCGTTCCCCTTGACGCGTAGAGTTCGTATCCCATTCCCACAAGTTTTCTTGCCGAATCAAGGAAATCAAGTTTTTCTTCTATGGTTCCGGTGGAGAGGAGTATCCGTTTTTTTGGAAGCCGGTACCCTACCGAAAGCAGAGCCTTGAGAAAGGCGTCGTGTAGATCGGTTCCTATACAGCCGACTTCGCCGGTAGAGGCCATCTCCACCCCCGACACCGGGTCCGCGCCATGCAGCCGTGAGTAGGAAAACTGCGCCGCCTTGACCCCCACCCATTCCAGGTCCAGGGCCGAGGTGCGGGGTTTTTCTACCGGCTCCTCCAGCATTGCCTTTACCGCCATTTCGATCATGTTTACCCGGCTTACCTTGGAACAGAAAGGAAAGCTGCGGCTGGCGCGGAGGTTGCATTCAATAACCCGGACCCTGTTTCGCTGGGCCAGGAACTGGATGTTGAAGGGCCCGGTTATATCCAGGGCTTTTGCGATCCCGGCGCTGATCTTCCGGATCTTCCGGATAGTTTCAATATAGAGCCGCTGGGCCGGAAGTACCACGGTGGCATCCCCGGAATGAACCCCGGCATTTTCAATGTGCTCGGTAATGGCGTGAAAGAGGATCTCCCCCCTTTTTGCCACCGCATCAATTTCAATTTCCTTGGAGTTTTCCACGAACTTGCTTATTACTACCGGGTGCTCCGCGGAAACATCCGCCGCCAGGGCCAGGAATTTCTCAAGGCTCTCGTCATCCCAGGCGACATTCATGGCCGCCCCTGAAAGGACATAGCTCGGCCGGATAAGCACCGGGTAGCCCGCCTCTGCGGCAAAGGCCTTGGCGGAGGGAAGATCAGTAAGTTCCCGCCATGCCGGCTGTTCAATGCCCAGCCTGTCCAAAAGGGCGGAGAACTTGTTCCGGTCTTCGGCCATATCAATAGACTCCGGGGTGGTACCGTAGATGAGGACTCCTGAACTGTAGAGCCTGGTGGCCAGGTTGTTCGGGATCTGGCCGCCCATGGAGAGGATGAGGCCGTCGGGTCTTTCCCGCTCATAAATATCAAGCACCCGCTCCAGGGTGAGTTCCTCAAAATAGAGCCTGTCGCACATATCGTAATCGGTAGAAACCGTCTCGGGATTGCAGTTCACCATGATGGAGTAGCGGCCCGTCTTGCGGACCGTTTCCGCAGCGTTGACGCAGCACCCGTCAAATTCAACGCTGCTCCCGATCCGGTACGCTCCTGAGCCGAGGACCATAACGCCCCGGCCCGCAGGACTTGTGTCATCCCGGGCGCCGCTTCCCCCTTCCGAGCCGGCGTAGGTCATGTAGAGATAGTTGGTTTTTGCCGGGTATTCCGCCGCCAGGGTATCAATTTGTTTTACCGAAGGCAGAATCCTGAAGTTTTCCCTGATGGAACGGACTTCCATTTCCTTCATCCCCAGGAATTGGCCTATACGTTCATCCGAGAAACCTGCGCGCTTTGCTTTGGCAAGAATTTCGCGGTCAATAGTAAAGGGATGATTGATAGAACCAGCAGCGTTACTGTTCTGTGTAGTATTACTGCCAAGAGAGCGCAGAGATTTTTCTACTTCCAGCACATTTGCTATCTTGTGGAGGAACCATTTGTCAATTCTGGTGAGCCGCCAAATTTTTTCCACAGACCAGCCTTCACTGAGGGCGCGGTAGATGATGAACACCCTTCGGTCCGTGGGCTTTACCAGGGCTTCCTTAAGGTCCTTCACTCCCGTGCCGCAGTACGCGTCATCCCCGGCAAGTCCCGGTGCGCCGGTAGCGGTCATGCGCAGGGCCTTCTGGAGGGCTTCCTCAAAACTGCGGCCTATGGACATCACCTCTCCCACGGATTTCATCTCAGAGCCGATACGGACATCCACATTCTTAAACTTTGCAAGATCCCAGCGGGGTACTTTTACTACGCAGTAATCCAGGGCCGGCTCGAAACAGCACTTGGTTGCCCGGGTGATGTGGTTCTCAATGTCCGTGAGGGAATATCCCAGGGCGAGTTTGGCCGCCACAAAAGCCAGGGGATAGCCCGTGGCTTTGGACGCCAGGGCGGAACTCCGGGAAAGCCGGGCGTTCACCTCAATGATCCGGTAATCTTCCGAAGCGGGGTCCAGGGCGTACTGGACATTACATTCCCCCACGATCCCAAGATGGCGGATCACCTCAATGGCGATGCGCCTGAGTTTGTGGTATTCCGAGTCGGTGAGGGTTTGGGAAGGGGCCACAACGATACTTTCCCCGGTGTGTATTCCCAGGGGATCGAAATTTTCCATGTTACAAACAGTAATACAGTTATCGTACACGTCCTGTACCACTTCATATTCAATCTCTTTCCATCCCCCAAGCCATTCCTCTACCAGCACCTGGGGAACGGAACGGACTTCGTTCATTTTTGCAAACGCCCTGTCGCATCTCCGCCGTATTTCCCCCTCGTTCCGGCAGATGCCCGACCCGGCGCCCCCCAGGGCATAGGCTACCCGGACCATGACCGGGTAGCCTATCTTGCCGGCCGCGGCGACCGCCGCCTGAGTATCCGTGACAGCGATACTGCGCGGCGTCAGGGCGCCGATTTCGTCCAGCCGGTCTACAAAGCGCCGGCGGTCTTCGGTGTCCTCAATGGCCTTTACCGGAGTGCCCAGTACTTTGACGCCGTATTTGTAGAGCAGGCCTTCCCGTTCCAGGGCCACCCCGCAGTTAAGGGCGGTCTGCCCGCCAAAGGAAAGGAACAGGCCGCCGGGCTTTTCCTTTTCTATCACCCGGCGTACGTATTCGGGAGTCACCGGGAGGAAGTAAGTGCGATCCGCCATGCCTTCGCTGGTCTGGATCGTGGCGATGTTGGGATTGATGAGCACCGTTTCTATCCCCTCCTCCCGCAGGGCCTTGAGCGCCTGGGATCCGGAATAATCAAATTCCCCCGCCTGTCCAATCTTAAGTCCCCCCGACCCGAGGACCAGCACTTTTTTTACCGTCGTCATTTGTTAGAATCCTTTACCTGATCCAAAAACCTGTCGATCAAAAACTCCGTGTCCCTCGGCCCGGGGCAGCCTTCGGGGTGGAACTGCACGGCGCTGAAAGGGCCCCTGGCAGACCTGATGCCTTCAATGGTACCGTCATTGCCGTTCAGGAACCAGGGCTCCCAGCCTGCGGGCAGGGACTCACCCCGTACCGCGTAACCGTGGTTCTGGCTCGTGATGTAACAGCGCTTGGTCCCCGCCTCCACGCAGGGCTGGTTCTGCCCCCGGTGCCCATAGGGGAGTTTGAAAGTATCCCCCCCGGCGGCCAGGGCCATGATCTGATTTCCCAGGCATATACCGAAAATCGGTTTTCCCACCGCG
This sequence comes from Treponema sp., assembly GCA_031290475.1. Taxonomy (GTDB): domain Bacteria; phylum Spirochaetota; class Spirochaetia; order Treponematales; family Breznakiellaceae; genus JAITNM01. The sequence goes on from JAITNM010000176.1 coordinate 4,511, forward strand.
AAGGCCCCGCGCACCATAGCAATGGTTTTGCCGCATTCCTTAGGGTCCCCGGGACCGTTGGAAAGGAAGAGGCCATCGTATTCAATGCCCGAAAGGTCATAGTTCCAGGGGACGCGGATAATCTCTACACCCCGCGAAAGCAGACAGCGAAAGATGTTTGCCTTTGCCCCGCAATCCACCAGCGCTATTTTGAGCAGCCGTCCGCCGGACTTCATCCGCGCAGTGTTACTGTTGCCGCCATCCCGGGGGAGGGCCGGGTGAAACGCCTTTACTTCCTTGGGCGACACAGCATCCACCGGATGGGGGTAGGCTCCCGAATCCATGGTCACATCCCTCGTCCCCTCCACGAGGATCTTTCCCCGCATCACCCCCTGTTCCCGGAGCCGCCCGGTAAGGGCCCTGGTGTCGATACCGTAAATCCCCGGCACGTTGTTCTTTTCAAGCCAGGAAGGAAGGGAGGCGCCGGAGGCGAAGTGGCTGGGCTCTTCGCAGGCTTCGGAAACCACAAAGCCCGATACCTGTATCCGGCCGGATTCAAAGTGCAGGGGAATCCCCTGTTCGTCAAAATAGGGCTCCAGGGTTTTCGGCGCCGCCGGGACCCCGTAATTTCCCACCAGGGGGTAGGTGGACACCAGGATCTGCCCCCGGAAACTCGGGTCCGTGAGGGACTGGGCATAGCCGGTCATCCCGGTGGTAAAGACCACTTCCCCCGCCTGGGAACGGGCCTTGCCAAATGACCAGCCCGAATACTCCGACCCGTCTTCCAGAACCAATTTCGCCTGCCGCGCCTGCTTTTTTGCCCATACCCCAGCCTGTCCCTCGTTTGCCATCTTCTCTCCCCGGGCGCCAGGCGCCTGTTTCATCATATTGTACAATAAAGGAAAGGATCAAGGGATCAAACGAAAAACAAGGAATGAAAAACCAGAAAATAACCGTTTTCTGATCGTTTTATGCGCAATATTTTGTGAAAATGAAAAAAACCATTCCGAAAAAATTTCCAGTACAGCATTTATCGATGTTACGGAATTTTTTTACTCAGGGCGCATTCCCCGCCTGGGGCGGGGAACCGGGCTATCTTCGTTACGGGTAAAACAGATCAATGACACCGGAGACCGAAACAGATCCCCGGTGTCATACGGCCCTCTCTACTTTTCAGCGATTTTCTTTAATTCACCCTTCAACTTCCTCGACATGGGCAGGAAAGTAAGCAGGGTCACCCCTCCGGCGGCAACTCCGCCAATCAGGGGGACAACTTTTGCCGCCGCGCCGAAATAACCCTGCCAGATCAGTTTTATGCCGATTTTTTCCGCAACGGTTTTTGCCAAAAGCAGAATACCGGCTTTTGCCAGGGCGATGCAGGACAGCTTTCTGAAAGTCTGGGCTTCCAGTACTGTTGGAAGTGATTTTGCTTGTCCGTTAACGGTTACCACCCCGGCCATTACGCCGATAAAAACCGTAACCATGGCAAGAAACCCGTTCGGTTCATCGGTTTCCAGGCCGGGCCATCCGTAGACATACGCAAGCTTCTGCGCGGTGACCACCATGTGGTAGTAATACTGCGCAATATCCGCCGGAATAGTCCCCGCAAGCGCCAGCCCTCCGGGCAGCCCTGACGCAAAAGAAAG
>JAITNM010000207.1 GCA_031290475.1 Treponema sp.
AGCCTCAAGGAAGCCGTCATTGAGGCGGGCCTCTACGTCATTGAGCAGAGCGGCGATACCATGAAGATAAGCGTTCCGGAGGGCTTTAAGCCGCGGGAGTGGTAAAGTAAGCCGCCACACCCCATATCCCTATTATGGCATCGCGGATGGATCAAGCGCCGGGCGGGGGGATATAGGTTCTTGCGTTTATCCTGACCTGACTGGCATAAGGGACCGATTTGCTTTATTATCAATAAAACGAAATGTATTTTCAATTGAGGTTATTTATGGAAAACCAATCGGCCCTGTTTACCGATTTTTATTCCCTCACCATGGCCCAGGGGTATTGGAAAAAAGGCATGAAAGGCAGGGCGATCTTCGAAATGTCCTTCCGCCGCCAGCCCTTTGGCGGGGGATTTTCGATATTTGCCGGGCTTGAACCCCTCCTTGAAAAGATCCGCGTCTTTTCATTTTCCGCCGAAGATGTTGACTACCTCCGTTCCCTCAATACGTTCGAAGAAGGGTTTCTGGACTGCTTAAAGAAATTCCGCTTTTCAGGGTCCCTCTACGCCCTGGACGAAGGCCGGGTGGTGTTTCCCGGGGAACCTTTGATCCGCGTCGACGGAGGGCTCATCGAATGCCAGATCCTGGAAGGGATGATCCTGAATATCATTAACTTCCAGAGCCTCATCGCCACTAAGACCGCCCGGGTATGGCTGGCCACGGACAAGGGCCCGGTAATGGAATTCGGCCTCCGCCGGGCCCAGGGACCGGACGGGGCGATGTCCGCTTCCCGGGCGGCTTTTATCGGCGGGGCTTCGGGGACAAGCAACGTCCTCGCGGGGAAGACCTACGGCATCCCGGTTTTGGGAACCATGGCCCATTCGTGGATCATGGCCTTTCCCAGCGAGGAAGAGGCCTTCGAGGCCTACGCTGAAATCTTTCCCAAATTTCCGGTGTTCCTTATCGACACCTACGATACCCTGAAGAGCGGGATTCTGAACGCCATAAAGGTGGGGAAAAAATTGGCCGAAAAGGGCATCAACTTCGGGGTGCGCCTGGATTCGGGGGACATTGATTACCTTTCCCAGGAAGTCCGGAGGCTCCTGGACGAGGCGGGGCTCAACGACGCAAAGATCTCCGTTTCCAACGATTTGGACGAGTCTATCATCAGGACCCTGACGAACGCCGGCGCGCCGATTAACTCCTGGGGAGTGGGAACCCGGATGGTTACCGGCGGGGAGGACGCGGCCTTTACCGGGGTATACAAGCTCACCGCCAAAGAAGACGGAAAAGGGCGCCTTGTTCCGGCCATAAAATTCTCGGACAACCCGGAAAAGACTACCACTCCGGGAATGAAACAGGCATGGCGGATCAAAGACGAGCATGGCATGGCCGTGACGGATGTTCTTTCCCTGGACGAAGAAGGGGATACCCTGAAAACCGGGATGCGCTATTCTTTCTGGCACCCCTCGGCGGACTACCGCCGCTTTTACCACACCATGAACGGCCCGGCGGAACCCCTGCTGAAACTCAAAATGAAAAACGGAGAAAGCGTTGTCTCCCATCCTTCTTTGGAAGAGGTAAAACGCCTCGTGAGGGAAGACCTTGAATCTTTTGATCAAAGCTACAAACGGCTCCTTAACCCCCACATCTACAAGGTCTCGATAACAGAAAAACTGCATTCTATTAAACTGGAACTGATCAAAAACTACCTTGGAGAACTTTAGCCAAAAGATGAAAAACACAATAACGGTGCAATTCAGAGACGGCAAAACAATAAAATGTCCCACAGGAAGCCCGGCGGAAAAGCTGACCGGGCGCTTCGGGGATCTTGAATCCCCCCTTGCGGCGGTGAAGGTGAATAACCGCATCCTCCCCCTTTCCTTCCGCCTTGAAGTCAACGCGTCTCTTGAACCGGTAACCGTCAATACCCCTGAGGGGGCAATGGTAAACCGCCGTTCCCTGGCCTTTGTCCTCTCCGCGTCGGCCCGGGAACTTTTCCCCGGGCGCAGCCTCCTAATCGGCCATTCCCTGGGCAGCAGTTATTACTACACGTTTCAGGATGGGAAAAAAACCCCGGCAAGGGAAATCAAGGCCCTGTCGGCAAAGATGGAGGAACTCATATCGGCGGATCTTCCTATCAGCGCGGAATTGCTTTCCTACACCGAAGCGGCGGAGCTCTTTGAAAAACAGGGACAGGACGAAACGGTAATCTTACTTGAACGGAGGAACGAGCCGGTGATATGGATAAACCGGATCGGGGATTTTGTCAACCTTTATATCGAACCTCTCCTTCCAAGAACAGGTATTCTTTCTGTTTTTGAACTTATGGTCTACGAAGATGGATTTCTGCTCCGCTTTCCCCGCCTCCGGGAAAAGAATGTAGGCCCATTTGAGGACAGTCCAAAAATTTTCGCTGTTTACAAGGAATACAAAAAGTGGGGGCGCATCGTGGGGGTCCACTCCGCGGGGGAACTCAACCGCCTGGTGAGGAACCGGACCATCAAGGATTTTATCCGCGTTGCCGAAGCCTTTCAGGCCAAGAAGATGAGTGAAATCGCGGATCAGATCTACCGGCGCAGAAACGACGTAAAGGCCATCCTGATCGCCGGCCCTTCCAGTTCGGGGAAGACCACTACGGCGAAACGGCTTTCCATAGACCTTATGGTGATGGGGATCGAGCCGATTGCGGTGAGCCTTGACGACTACTATGTGGGCACCGCCCTGACGCCCCTGGACGAAAACGGCAAACCCGATTTTGAATGCCTTGAAGCGCTGGATATCCCCTTTTTAAATGAACAGCTCATATCCCTCTTTAACGGAGAAGAGGTAAGCCTCCCGGCATTTGATTTTAAAGCCGGAACCCGCCGGGAAGGGGGCGGAAAGAAGATCCGCATGAACCGCCGTTCCATGCTCATCGTGGAGGGGATCCACGGCCTCAACGATAAGCTTACCCCCAAAATAGCAAGGAGCGCCAAATTCAAACTCTACGTCTCCGCCCTGACCCAGATCAACTTAGACGATTACAACAGGGTTCCTGCCAGCGACAACCGGCTCTTAAGGCGCATGGTCAGGGACAGCCAGTTCCGAGGCGCCGGGGCGGACTGGACCATCAGGATGTGGCCCAGCGTGCAGCGGGGTGAACGGAAGCACATCTTCACTTTTCAGGACAGCGCCGACGCGGCCTTTAACTCAGCCCTGGATTACGAAATTTCGGTGTTGAAATTCTACGCCGAGCCCCTGCTCCGTTCGGTAAAACCAAACCAGGCGGAATACGCCGAGTCTTCCCGGCTTTTGGATTTCCTGGAAAACTTTTCCCCCATCCTGCCCCAATACGTACCCGGACAGAGCATACTGCGGGAATTTATCGGAGAATCGGAATTTAAGTATTAGTATCAACGTGCTGCCAACTATGAAAGATTTTTTATTATCTGTTTTGCAAGGATTTCATTAATATCAGGATGCCGGGGAACACGCTCTGTTTTTTGCGTCCGGAGGTTTATATAGATGTCATGTTTTTTCCCATGTCTGACAAGCGTACAGCCAGGGCGGCGATTATTTTTAAGAGCAGGCCTCTTTTCATGCGCTCTTGATCAAAAGGGTACCGGTTTTTCTTTGTGGTATGGGTACAGGGTTTTCTTCCTGCTGAATTTCATAGAGATCGGCCAGCATTTCTTCAAGTTCTTTTAAAGTCTTCCCCTGGGTCCAGTGATCGGGATAATCATCAAGATATCCCAAAAACCAGCCATCGTTTTCCTGCCAATAAGTATATTTGAGTTCCATTACTACCCTCCAGTCAGTTCTCTTTTTTAACTATACTCAGGCTCGCTCTCGTTGTCCAGCCTGGAAACAGGGGTGAACGCCCCGCGAACCGGTGAGCGGGTTCTTGGGGTATGTACCCTTCGCAGCGAATCAGCGTGTCCTTAGGCGTTTAGCGCCAGAGCAAACGGGCGTCGGGATTTTCTCCCAGAAGTCCCACATGGGCTCCGTTTGAAATCTCGTTTTTTGCCTCCCCATGGGCGATGAGCCATTTGTTGGCGGCCAGGCACAGGGAATTTTCACCACCCTTTATTTTAATGTCCGGCTTTGGCCCGTTGGTTCCCCTGGGCAGCACGCATATATTCCGGAACCCCTTTTCAGAAGACGCCGCGGGGGCGTAGTGCAAGGTAGTGGCGTAGAGTTCCAGCCCGGTTCCCGCAGGCGCCAAAAAGGCGCGTACCTTGGAGGAAGAGAGGGTCCACTGGGGTTTCTCTATTTCACTCTGCCGGGCAAGCATAATAATGATGTCATCCGCCGGGATACAGAGTTCAGAATCCCGGTGGTATTCCAGGGCGTTTAATTTGGTTCCAAACCCGGCGCAGTACCCGATCTGAATGGGAAGACCTCCGTAGTAATCCCTTTTAAGGTCCTCAAATATTGGCAGCGCTTCCAATGCGCCTTCATCGGCCATATAGATAATTTTATCCTCCGGACAGGGCGCGGTTTCCCTGAGAACCCTGAGAAGAGCGGAAAAATCAAAGCCTTCGATAATCTGGCCATATTCACGGAACGCTTCATCCTTGACAGATTCTAATTTCATTGCATTGCTCCTTGTGTTGATCATTTCATTTTATAGAATTTTGGGAACTTGGTCAAACTTTTCTTGATCTTGAGGCGTCTCTGTTTCATAATTGATACATGCGGCTCCTTGAGGCGGATTTAATTGCCGGTGTTGTTAAGCGGCTTTGTATCGAAGCAAACCGGAATTTGCCCTCCCCGGTGAAAGATTGCATCAGGCAGGCCCGGAAAAACGAAACATGGCCTCCCGCACAGGACACGCTGGATAAAATAATCGAAAACTTTGAAATTGCCTCCCGGCGGAAAGTCCCCATCTGCCAGGATACCGGAATGGCCTGCGTGTTTCTCGAGATTGGGCAGGATATTCACATCGAAGGGGATCTTTACGCCGCGGTGAATGAAGGGGTAAGACAGGGATACCGGGAAGGGCGCCTGAGGAACTCGGTCGTGGGAGACCCCCTGGAACGGAAAAACACCGGGGACAATACCCCGGCCATGATATATACCGAGTATACCCGGGGCGACAAGGTTACGGTTACGGTGGCGCCCAAGGGTTTTGGGAGCGAAAACATGAGCCGGCTGAGGATGCTGAAGCCGTCCGACGGGGTGGACGGGGTGATAGATTTTGTGGTTTCCGTGGTTGAAGAAGCGGGCCCTAATCCCTGTCCGCCTGTTGTGGTTGGCGTTGGCATCGGGGGCGCCTTCGACAAGGCGGCCCTTTTGGCAAAGAAGGCGCTTCTAAGGCCCCCGGGGATCAGGAACAAGCAGGAATACTACGCTAAATTGGAAACAACCATCCTTGAAAAGATCAACTCCCTGGGCATCGGCCCCCAGGGTTTCGGCGGCGCCGTAACCGCCCTTTCCGTTGCCATAGAAACCCTGCCTACCCATATCGCGGGCCTTCCCTGCGCGGTAAACATCAACTGCCACGTCAGCCGCCATGCCACAGAGGTTCTGTAATGGACAAAAACAGTTTTTGTGCGCACCGCGTCACGCTGCCCCTAACCAGGGAAAAAGCCGCCGTGCTCAGCGCCGGGGACAAGGTGTATTTAAGCGGCGTTTTATACACCGCCCGGGACGCGGCCCACAAAAGGCTTGTAGAACTCCTGGAAAAGGGGGAACCCCTCCCCTTCCCCATTGAAGATTCCTGCGTTTATTACACAGGGCCCACCCCTGCCCCGCCGGGAAGCGTGACCGGCTCAGCGGGGCCGACTACGAGTTACCGGATGGACGCCTACTCCCCCCGCCTCCTCGGCCTCGGGCTGCGGGGCATGATCGGCAAGGGGAAAAGGTCGGCCCTGGTGGTCGAGGCCATGAAACAGGCCGGGGCGGTCTATTTCGGCGCCATCGGAGGAGGAGGGGCGCTCCTTGCGGACCACATCAAAGAATCGGAAGTGATAGCCTTCCCGGACCTGGAAACCGAGGCCATAAGGCGGCTTTTGGTGGAAGAATTCCCGGTGACGGTAATAATAGACAGTAAGGGCAACAACCTCTACCGGACCGGACCGGAGGCATTCCTTGAAAATTTGAGCCGAAAATCTTAATCTTAGCCCCCTTTCTCTAATAAAGAACATATATAACCTGTTTTGGCCGATACTATAATACAGGGAGAAGGATCATTGTGAGTTTGTTCGCCGTAGAGCTTATAACCGGCATCAATCTGATTTTGAGCGTTATTATACTGTTTCTCGTCATATCCAATTGGGGCTATCCCCACATGCGATACCTGGCGTACCTGTCCATAATGGTTGCCTTGAATTCCCTGGGGTATCTCCTGGAGAAACTCGCCCCAACTCTGGAAGCCGCCATTATCGCCTATAAGGTACAGTACTGCGCCGGCAACTATTTGGGGGTCTTAGCCTTCCTCTTCAGTCTTGACTATATCAGAAAGCCCCTCCGCAAAACGGGACTGGTATCCTCTCTGTTTATTGTTCCCCTGGGTATAAGCGCCCTGGTACTGCACAATCCCCTGTTATTGGTAGGGGAGCTCCGCTTTATCCCCATGGACGGAGGCGGCCTGTTTGATATTGTACGGCCCGGATTTTTCTACTACCTCAATTTTATTTACAACAGCAGCCTCCTCTTAATCGGGATCGGCCTGGTTATCCGGCAGTTTGTCAGGATCGGCAAAAAAGGCTGGATGCATAATACCGTGTTTGTTTCAGTACTGGTCCTGCCCCTCGCTTCCAAACTGTTCTATTGGAACGGTATCCTGCAGGAACTGGATCTCTTTTATATCACCTGCACGTTGATGTTAACCGTACTGTACTGGTATATTATGCATTTCCGTCAGTTGGAATGGCGTACCCTGCGATGGGATACCATCATGAACAAGATGACCGACGCGGTGCTGGTTATTAACGCGGATAAACAGATCGTCAACATTAATACTACTTTTTTTGAATTCTTTTCCACTTTTGTTTACAATGATTCTTCAAGATTTATAGATCTGATCAGGTTTTTAAAGAAGAAAACGATTCAGGCCGTTCCGGAGAATTTATTTGCGGATCTCGAGAACAATAAAAAAGATGTTATCAAAGGCGAATTTTCTGTAGATTCGGATCAGAAGACCTTTACCTTTACCCGGCAGATTATCCGGATCAAGGATCGTATTATGGGCTATACGGTTATTCTGAATGACGTAAGCGCCTACCGCACCATGATCGATGAAATTGTGGAACTGAAACAAAAAGCCGAGGAAGGTTCAAAAACAAAGAGCGAATTCCTGGCCACCATGAGCCACGAGATCCGCACCCCCCTTAACGCCATTATCGGATTTTCGGAAATTCTGCTCCAGCAGAAGCTTCCCAAAGATGCCCACACAAACCTGGAAAATATCTACAATTCCGGGGCTGTTCTCCTGGGGATCATCAGTGACATTCTGGATATCTCAAAGATCGAAGCGGGGAACATGGAACTTACCCCCATAGAGTATACAATACCGAGCCTCGTTAATGATACGGTACATCTTAATCTTATCCGGATTGGATCAAAACCGATCTTTTTCGAACTGGAGATAGACGAAACAATTCCTACCGGGTTTTTGGGAGACGAATTACGGATTAAACAAATCCTGAACAACCTCCTCTCCAACGCTTTCAAATATACCCAGGAAGGAAGGGTTACGCTGCAAATTCGCTGGACGCCTATTCCTGAACAGTCGACGGTAAACGGGAAGGCGATACTATGTTTCCGGGTAACTGATACAGGACAGGGTATTAAAAAAGAAGATATCCCAAAACTCTTCTCCCAATATCATCAGCTTAACGCTAAAGCAAACCGTTTAGTGGAGGGAACCGGTCTGGGACTGGCTATCACGAAGAACCTCGTGGAAATGATGGGCGGATCTGTTACGATAGAAAGCGAATTCAGAAAGGGCAGTACTTTTACTGCTACCATATTCCAGGACATTGTTAATCCCGCTCCTATCGGCAAAGAAATGGCAATTAACCTGCAACAGTTCCGGTTTATCGACAGCCGGCGCCGGCAGCGGTTCATAATCAGGACCCAGATGCCCAAAGCGAGGGTGTTGGTCGTAGATGATGTACAGACAAATCTGGAAGTGGCCCGGGGATTGATGCTGTCCTACGGGCTGACCATCGACGGCGTCAAAAGCGGACAGGAAGCGGTTGACCTGATTCGCTTTATCATCGAACACCCCGGCACATCCCGGTATGACCTCATTTTCATGGATCACATGTTGCCCGGAATGGACGGTCTTGAAGCGACCCGGCTTATCCGGAGTATCAACAGTGATTATGCCCGGGAAGTACCCATCATCGTCCTTACCGCCAATGCCCTGGCGGGTAACAAAGAAACCTTCCTGGAAAACGGTACCAATGACTTTCTTGCCAAACCCATAGATATACAGAAACTGGATGTTATACTGGAACAATGGATTCCCCCGGAAAAACAGCTAAAAATGTCTACCGAGGCCGCCCCTTTCAGTGCCGGCGCGGAAGAGGAAGCGGTTAGGGAAAAAATACCCGGGATTGAAGGGGTGGATACCAAAGTCGGCCTGGATAATACCGGCGGCTCTTTTCCGGTGTATCAGCATATCCTTTCGGTATATGTCGGCGACGCGGCGGAACGGATACCTCAAATTCAAGCGGCGGCGGATGCGGGAGATCTAAGCCGGTATACCACCATGGTTCACGCCTTAAAAAGCATTTCCCGCAGCATAGGCGCCGCCGCTCTGGGAGATATGGCCGCCCGGCTGGAAGAAGCCGGAAGAACAGGCGACAAGGCCGCTATATTGGAAAAAACAGAAGAATTTCTTTCCGCTCTGCAAACCCTCACGGAACATATTTCCGCCGCCCTGAGCAAGTCCGCTTCTCTTGAAGATGAAGGAACAGCATCACTATCCCACGGCGAGCTTCTGGAGCTTAAGGAAGCCCTTTCGAAAATGGACAGCAAAAAGGCGGATACGCTGCTTACGGAATACTCAAAGAAAAAGTTAAATAATACGGCTAAAGAACTGGTGAGCGGAATCGAACAGGATGTCCTGCTTTTTGAATACGAAACCGCCGTCCAAAAGCTGGAAAAGCTGCTCTGAAAACGGCATCAGCATTGCCATTGGCCCGCCGCCGGGTTAAGGTACTTTTTCCAATCCGAGGGGGAAATGCCGGTCTTGCTTTTGAAGAGCCGCGAGAAGTAGTACTGATCCTCAAAGCCAAGGTTCAATGACACCTCCTTAACCGAGGATCCTTCTTCTTCCAGAAGCCTCTCGGCCCGGTGTATTTTGAGCTGGATAAAGTAATGATAGGGGGTCATGGCGGTATAGGTTTTAAAGATCTCGCTAAACCGGGAGGAACTTAAGCCCAGTTCCTCCGATATATCCGAAAGGCTCAGAACGCTTTCAACCCGTTGTTCCATGAGGAACTTTGCCTTCTCCACGATCTTCTGGTAATAACTGGGTTTATCCCCCTGCCTTTCATGGGTCAGCATTTCCGCCAGCAGCATTAGTATGCCCGAGCAGGCCCGAAGCTGGTAGAGGGGCGGCTGGATTCTGATTGCCTCAAAAATGCGGCCAAATATGGGGATCAGATCGTTGTGCAGGCCGATGTTGAAAAAAATCTGCCGGGGACTGAGGATCCCCTCTTCGAGCATACGGGTAAAATAATCACCCTTAAACCCCACCCAGTATTCATGCCAGCCTGTTTCATAAACCGGTTTATAGGAATGCCACATCTCCGGGAGTATCAGCATAAGACAGCCCGGTTTTACCTGGTAGCTCCGGCCATCCGCGTTGAAAACACCCTCCCCCTGGGCAACGTAAACAACCTGGAAGATGGGCAGGATTCTTCCCTCCGCCACAGGCCGGAAGGGAGCGGGGTGGGTATCCTTATCGGGGGGATATTCCGTATAGGGAGGAACAGTTGTTCTGCCCGCGGTGGTACAGATCATCCCCAGCTTTTCGTCCTCTTCGCTGACCGGCAGGTAATGAAAAAAAGAATCTTGGAAATTGCGGGTTTTCTCCATCGTTTGCCCATAATAAACGATTTTTTCCATCATAACAAGAGAAAAGTCCATTTACGGTAGACATTTTTGGCCTGAAAATTGAGCGCATATGTATGGTCAAACGAATGGGGGCCGGGATCAGTCCGGAAAATTATGGGATTACAGGAATTAACCGCCGTCTCTCGTTTTTATGGATCATCCGATGAGTATGTAATTGCCGGAGGCGGCAACACCAGTTTTAAGGACCGGGAGTATCTTTATATAAAGGCCTCCGGTACAAGCCTCGCCACGATTGACGAAAGCGGTTTTGTCAAAATGGACCGATCCAAACTTGCGCTTATCTGGAAAAAGAACTACAGCCCGAAGAGCGAAGAACGGGAGACCGCGGTGCTTGCCGACATGATGGCTGCCCGCTGTTCCGGAGAGGAGCGCAAGCGGCCCAGCGTGGAAGTCCAGCTCCACGATATACTGCCCTTTGCCTACGTGGTGCACACCCATCCCACCCTGGTGAACAGCCTGACCTGTTCCCAAAGGGGAGAAGGGACGGTACGGGAATTATTCGACGCGATCTGGATACCCTCAATCAATCCGGGCTATACGCTTTCACTGGCGGTAAAAAAAGCCCTGGACCTCTACCGGGCCGAAAAAAACCGGGATGCCCGGATTATCCTTTTGCAAAACCACGGCGCGTTTGTTGCCGCCGATACCATAGATGAAATCAAGGCGGTTTACGGGCAAATCCTGAACGTCATTGATGAACGGATAAAGAGAAGGCCCGATCTTACACGGGACGATACGGAGGCGCCTGCCCAGGTACGGGACCTTGGCAGGGCGCTCTGCAAATTGGCCGATACCGCGGCATCCGGGGGGACGGATTGCTGTTTTGAATTTTCCCGAAACCCGGAGATCCTGCGCCTGGTTCAGGACAAGGCCGCGTTCTACCCGGTTTCATCGGCCTATACTCCGGATCACATAGTCTACGCGGGAAGCGATCCCCTCTTTGTTGAGGACGCCCTCCTGATCGAAGGGGCGTGGCAGGCGCATATTGATAAAACAGGCCGGCCGCCCAGGATTGTCGCGGTAAAGGGCCTCGGGGTGTTCTCCCTGGGCGCCTCTGAAAAAACCGCCCATGACGCTATGGAACTTTTTCTTGACTCGGTGAAGCTTGCGGTCTACACGGAAAGTTTCGGCGGCCCCTGTTTTATGGAGCGGGATAAAATCGATTTCATCAATAATTGGGAAGCTGAACATTACCGCAGCAAAATAGCGGCGGAAAAATGAGACTGTCCCCATGTTTTGGGACAGCCTCACATAACCTGAAATAACAAGGAAGGGAAAACGATGAAAGCGTATACAAACGACGCGGCGGTGGAAGATGCCTACGGCAAGGCAAAAGAAATCTATGCGAACTTCGGGACAAACACCGGCAAGGTCATAAAGGCCGCCCTTGACATTCCCCTGTCCGTACACTGCTGGCAGGGAGATGATGTGACCGGCTTTGAAGGCAGTCAAGGCCTGGGGGGCAACGGGATTCTCGCCACGGGCAATTATCCGGGCAGGGCCCGGAGCGGCGACGAGCTGCGTTCCGATGCTGAATTTGCCTTTTCTCTGATTCCCGGAAAAAAGCGCTTTAATATGCATTCCCTGTATGCGGAAACCGGGGATATAAAAATCGGCCGGGATGTACTGGAGCCGGAACATTTCCGGAAATGGATGAACTGGTCAAAGAAAAAAAAGATACCCCTTGATTATAACCCTTCGTTTTTTTCCCATCCCCTTGCGGGGGACGCCACCCTTTCGAGCGCCGACCCAAAGGTACGCAAATTCTGGATACGCCACGCCATTTCTTCCCGGCAAATAGCCTCGGCCTTTGGAGAAAACCAGGGAACGCCGTCGGTCAACGATATATGGGTACCCGACGGCCTTAAGGACCTGCCCGCCGACCGCCTGGCCCCAAGGGAACGGCTGCGGGATGCCCTGGACGAAGCCCTGGCGGTCAAACTTCCGGCGGGCACTATCACCGACGCGGTTGAATGCAAGCTGTTCGGCATTGGCAGCGAGGCCTATGTGGTGGGCTCCCACGAATTTTACATGGGATACGCCGCAAAGAAACAGATAAGCCTCTGCCTTGATACCGGACATTTTCATCCCACTGAAACCATAGGCGACAAAATTTCAGCCCTGCTGCTCTTTGTGCCCCGGCTCCTTATACATTTTAGCCGCGGACTGCGCTGGGATTCGGATCATGTGGTGATCTTTTCCGATGATACCCGTGATGTCTGCCGGGAGATTGTACGCACCAAGTCCCTTGACCGGGTGGACATCGCCCTGGATTATTTTGACGCGTCGATAAACCGTATCGCCGCATGGGCTATCGGCGCCCGCAGTCTCCGCAAGGCCCTCCTGGAAGCGCTGCTTGAACCTCACAAACTGCTTAGGGACGCGGAAAACTCAGGACGCTATCACGAACGGCTTGCCCTGATGGAAGAATTTAAAACACTGCCCTTCGCCGCGATCTGGGACAAACTCTGTCTTGACGCGTCAGCCCCTGTGGGAACCGGCTGGCTTTCCGCGGTGGATGCTTACGAAAAAGAGGTGCTTTCCAAAAGGCATTAGGAGTTTGTAAACACTAAATGGCAAGGTAGAACTCCGTGTGGTCCTATGTCAGTGATTGCGTTTAAGCGCCTCAAAGGAAGCATCCGCTTTAAAGGAAACAGTATTCTTCCCTTTAGCCGAAACCGCGCCCTCGGCTAGTATGCGGTCTTTGCCGGGGGTGATGGATTTTATTCCTCCGTCCAGGGCGCAGCCGCTGTAGGGGGCAAACAGGGTTCCGTACCAGAGGGTCTTCTCCCCTTTTGCCGGAATGGTTACCGTTGTGGGGGCGCCCAGAGCCTCCCCTATACGGCGGGAAGTTTCAAGGCCGCCGCCAATGGCGGAGATAACATTTTCCGTGCCCAGGCAGTAGGTAAGATCCGTACCGCCATCGAAAGCCGCCCAGGGAGCCGGCGGCCGCCCGCCGTACTGCATCCACAGCGCGTTAAAGCGCAGGACTATGTCCCCGTCCGACGCGGCCCCCTGCCCGGGGAAGAAACAGATGTAGGCGTACTTGATAGCCGGGTTGACCAGGGCGGACCAGCCGAGGCCGCAGGAAGCGGGTATGGCGCCCATTACGAAGTCCGTATAACCAATAGGCGGCGATACAACAGAGATGTCCGCTGTTCCCCGGTCTTTAAGGGGCGCCCTTTTAAGGGACTTGAATTCCGTTTCAAGCTTCAGCCGGGCGGAACTTTCAAAACCAATGCCTTTGGGAGAGGTAGCCCAGCGTTCCGCCGCCCCGGAATAGACGCAGCCCGCCTGGAGGAATGGCGCCCCTACGGTATTGTGGAAGCCTGCGTTTATACTGATATCTTTGGCGCCGGAATTTTTAACCGTTACGCCGGCGTAATGTACCGGATGGCCTGGGATAACCAAATCTGTTTTTTTAAACGAAAGGGGCATGGTTTTTTCAGGGCTTTTCATGACTGAGACTACCCAGGCCGCGCCGCTTTCCCGCTCAACACCTGAGCTTTTAAAAAACCATTTGCTGTTGGCGGTCCACCCATGGGCGGGAATACTGACGCCGTCTACGATCTGGGCGATGCCGAAACCCGGAAAACAGGGGAAATTCCCCGAAAGGTTGTAGGTGATCCGGTCGCCCCAGACGGAGCTGTGATCTTTGGGGCTGAACTTCCTGCCCGAGTTGGACCTGAACCAGGCCTGCCAGTGGGCATTGATCCATCCGTTTCCGCTTGGGGCGGAGAGTTCAGGCACAATGCCGCATTCATCTTCGACCAGAACCCGGATTGAATCATGCTCAAGAAAAGTGCCTTCCCGTTTTGACCATTCAGTAACGCGTTTTACCAATGCGGCAGGCAAGCCGGCGTTTCTCTTTTCCATGATAGTCCTCCTTCAAAATTGATACATTGCTAAATAAGCTGGTTCCGGCTGCTGGTCTCCAGGTTTTCGGCGAATTTTATTTCCACACTGGTAAGGTAGATCTTGTTTTCCGGCTCTTTGTTGTTGATCACCATTTCGGAGAGGAGCTTCATGGCCATATAGCCGTGTTTTACCGGGTCCTGACAAATGAGAACATCAACAAGGCCTGCTTTTATGTATGCTTCGTTCTGGGGCGTGTGATCGTGGCAGATGACCCGGATCTTCTTTTTTGGTTTGCTGATTTTGATGGCTTCGATGATGCCCTGAACGCCGAAGCCGGTATTGTAAAAGCCGCAGATTTCGGTACAGCTTTTGAGGGTATTCAGAGCCTTTTCAAAAGCAACCTTGTTGTTCTCTTCGATCTCAATGATCCGCTCAATGGCGACATGGGGATAGGATTCATGGATTTTTTCGCTGAAACCCTTGAGCCGCTCCATGAGGGCCTGGAGGTATTTAAAGCCGATGCCGATGACAACCTTCCCCCTTTCACCGCAGAGCTTGGCGAGTATTTCCGCCGCCACCCTGCCCGAACGCTCGTTTTCAAAGCCAACATAACAGCTGCGCTTGCTTTCGGTTATGTCGCTATTGCAGGTGACAATCCGTATCCCTTTCTTAACCAGGGCGTCAATTTTTTTCTGCACCGCCGGGGTGTTGATAACATTTATCGCTATCCCCGATACTCCCATATCCCGGAGCTTGTCCAAAAGATCGATCTGCTCCCGCTCGTTGTAGGAATTCATGGCAAAGGTGGCGGTTGAAATACCGTAATGCTCCAGTTCGGTTGAACGCTGGTCGATTCCCTGTTTTATTCCCAGAAAATACGGATTAACCGTCGGCTCCAGGATAAAGCCCAGTTTTATATTTTGTTTTTTAAGGCCCAGGGCTTTGCCCAGATGGTTAGGCGTGTAGTTCAGAGACTCTGCGATTTGCAGTATTTTCTTCCGGGTCTTTTCGTTGACTTCGGGCCTGTTGTTAAGCGCCCGATCGACCGTCCCCAGGGAAGTTTTTGCCAAGCGGGCGATGTCTTTCATGGTGACCATTTACACTGCCAACCCCGGTTAACCGTAAATCTTTTGAGATTCTTCCCTCATTATCCGCACCCAGAGTACCACGTTTTCCATGCGTGACGCAAGAGTTTGGATGTCCCGGGCCAGAACTTCAACCGGACAGCCGTGTTTCCGGGCCGCTGAAAAGGCTTCCCTGGCGCTTTCACGTATCTTCTCTTCATTTACTGTTTCCGTAGCAATATAGGCCGGATTCATCTTCCAGCAGTATACGAAATTCTTTCCGATACGTTCGGCCATCTTTTTAGTATCCGACCAGGGCGAAACCGTGATCTTCCGCAACCTGGGTATCTTTTCGGTGATCATCGGAATACGGCTGTTCAAATCTTCGCAGCAGCCGTAGGCATTAAGGCCGAAACGGGACAAAATGGGGATCTGATAGGGCAGAACAAATTCCGCAAACATCTCCGGCGAGACCGAAACGGTCTCCTGGCTTTCGCCGTAGCCCCACATGTTACGGGGGCGCACCCAGCCGGGATCAAAGGGCTCTCCCGGAAGTTCATCACACCAGCCGAAGCCGCCGGTACCCATGTCCTCGCAGCCGTTGTTCAGGGAGAGGAGTTTGTTGTTCTCCAGGAAATCCAGGCGGTTCATGGCATCATCGCTCAAAAACTTTATCAGGGCGTGAAGCTCATCAGGATATTCATAAAAGTCCGTAAGGAAGTTGTCGAATCCCCGGAGATGGATGGCCTTATCGGTGAGACCGAAGGAATACCACCAGGAATTTTCGATATGCACATTGAGAAGCCCGTCGAATACATCGTGGGCAAGCGAAAGAAGCCGGTTTGTTTTTTCGTAATCGATCTCTATTTTACGGAAATGCATCTTGCCCAGATCATCGTAATCCGTAAGGCCCGGTACTATATGGTAGGAACCGCCGTTTTCGCCGCCCCGGGTTTCCCAGTCGATGCCGAAGCCGGACTCGCGGTACACATGCTGAACCGGAAGGGAGGCGCAGCAGGACCGGTCATCGTTGATACACTCCTGCCAGATGATCTCCTTGCGGAGACGGAATTCCCAGATCCGCGCCAGGTTGCCCCGGCATTGCAGAGAAGTATGGGGGATAAGCTCGAACCAGGCCCGCTCGGGATCGATAAAAATGAGGGGCCGGGTTTCTTTGAGGGAATGGTGATCCGCCCAGAGGCGCCGTCGTTCTTCCTGAATGGGAAGCCCGGATAACTGTTTTACCTTTTGTCCAAGTCCCCGTAAAATGGCTTTGTCTTCAGGAGAAACCGCCGCTTCCTGCTTTCCGGTTTCGGGCCCGCCGCTGAAAATCCATGAGAAACCGGAACTGTCTTTAACGCCGTTTCCCAATTCTTCACCGGCAGCTTTATTTGTCATGATAAGGTTCCCCCTGTTTTCAGAATATCTTTTTTAAATTTTCTTGACAAGACCAAATTTTACAATTACCATAATTATACCGTGTGCGTACACGGTTGTCAATAAAAATACACGGCGGAATTTTGAACCTTCGGCCAAACAACCGGATTCGGGAGAGAACCTATGCACCAAAAATTCAACCCTGAGGAATTGGCCGGCTTCGCCAGGTTTTACGGGTTTCATTACGATATCTGTGATCCCCAAGCCCTTATCAGGGATTGCCTTAACGATATGGAACGAGGCCTCCGGGGTATGCCTTCGGATCTTCCCATGCAGCCCGCCTATCTTACTCCCCCTGCCAGACTGCCGAGGAATAAAAAAGTCATCGCCCTTGACGCCGGGGGAACCAATCTGCGGGCCGCTTTGGTGCTGGTTGATGGAGAGGGGCGCATCCAGGCGGAAAGTATCCGCAAAACCTATATGCCCGGGAGCCGGGGCCAGGTCAGCGCCGAAGACTTTTTCAGCCAGATCGCGGATTTGACCGCTCCCCTCATCGAAGAGGCCGGGCAGATTGACGGTATCG
>JAITNM010000013.1 GCA_031290475.1 Treponema sp.
AACAACCCCCGCAAAGCTTAAATCCCTGAGCTTCATTAAGGTCATATTAATTAAAATTGAAAGCCAGAGCATAAGGCCTTCTTTTTTTCTATCCTCTGTAGCGAAGGCCAATCCCTGCCGGATGGCTGCGGCAGGGTTTTTACGGCGCAGCCGTTTACCCAGGAGATATACCTCACCGGAATCAAAGGTATCCACACCGAATGCCGAGCGCATTATTTCACTGCGTCCGGATCCTATAAGCCCAAAAAAGCCGAGGATTTCACCGGCGCGTACTTCAAATGAAATGTCCTCAAAGACGCCCTTCCGCGACAAATTACGCACATCAAAAACAACATCTCCATAGGCAGCCTTTTGCTTGCCGTACATATTCTCCAGTGTACGTCCTATCATGCTCGAAATAATTTCGTTCCGGCTGATTTCGCCGATGTTTTTAGTGATAATGTTCTCTCCGTCCCGAATAACCGTTACCCTATCGGCTATCTTCATTACCTCGTCTAATTTATGACTGATATATATAATAGCGACATTATTGCGTGTCAAATGCTCACAAATTTCAAACAGGGTATTTGTTTCTTTTTCGCTTAGTGATGAAGTAGGTTCATCCATAATGATGAGCCGTGCCTTCCGTGTAAGAGCCCTGCCGATTTCAATCATTTGCTGCTGGCCGACTGAAAGTCCTCCTGCTATTGCCTTGGGTGAAATATCCATATTTAGCTGCGCAAGAAGCGTTTCAGAGTCGGCGTATAATTTCTTATAATCAATGAACCTGCCTTTCATCGGCAGATTGCCCAAGTATAGATTGTTGGCAACATCAAGCAAAGGAACGATAGACAACTCCTGATAGATACAATTGATCCCAAGATTAATAGCTTCGCGGGTGTTGGAAAGTTGAATCTCCTGTCCATCTATCAGTAGCTGTCCCTCATCTTTTTGGTGAGCCCCGGCCAGGACCTTAATCAAGGTGGATTTTCCTGCGCCGTTTTCACCGCACAGGGCATGGATTTCCCCTTCCGAAACACAGAGGGAAACTCCTTTCAAGGCGCGTACCCCGGGAAAGCTTTTGACAATTCCGATTAGTTCTATGAGCGGTTTTTTTTCATGTAACAAGAACGAATCCCCCCTGCAAATTTATTCAAAATACTGTAAATACCGTTCAGATTTTATCATTAAAATTATTATATTACAAGTAATTGTTAATTCAAATATTGAATTAACAAAATGCGTTTTTTGCATAATTATTTTTGAAAATTTTATTTGCGTTCTCTCGAAACTATGACATAATGACATTACTTTTTCAGGAGGAACCTATATGAAAGTAAGAACAGGACTACAGTTTGTAATTATCCTTATCTGTATGCTGGTAACAGTTTTGACCGGCTGCCGCAGAAAATCCGCTGAGGCTTCGGCGAATGGGAGTCAGCGCGGACAGGATAGCAAAGAGTTTCATGTGGCGTATGCGGCTGTTACCACCAGCCTGGCGCCATGGGTCGTTGCGCTTGCCAATGAGTTTGGCGAAATGTGCAAGCGCAACGACTGGAAATATGATATCTATGACGGTGAGGGAAATCCTACGGTCCAAACGGAACAGATAAATTCAATAATTTCCGATGGGGATGTGGATATGGTGGTACTGTTCCCGGTTGATGGCGAGGTCGGTGTACAATATGTCAAAGACCTTACCTCGGCGGGAATTGGTGTCATAACCATGGGATCCGATGTAGCCGCCGATGGACAGGCGCTGGTAAAATGCTATGTGGGTCCCGATCAGGCCGGCATGGTGAATATAGCCACCGATTATGTTAAGGAAATCTATGGTCCTGACAAGCCGTTGAACTATGTAATCCTTAGTGGCTTCGATGTACAGTATGATTATATTCTGCGGGAGAAAGCAGTGAATGATGGTTTTGCGGGTACCAAATATAACCAGCTTGCCGTCTCATATTGTGGGGCCAGCCGTGACGTTGCGATGGAAAAAATGGCAAATTACCTTGTTACTTACAATAATCTTGATTTTGTCGCCTGCCTGTCGGACGAATTCGCCCTGGGAGCCATCCAGGCAATTGACGAAGCGGGCAAGACAGGTCAGATTATGGTTGTTTCCATTGAGTGTTTCAAGGCTTCTATCCCTATGATTAAAGAGGGGAAACTCGCCATTACGGTTACGATGACCGGACGCAATACTATTCTCCGGCTGGAAGAAGTTTTGAAAGCCTATCTCAGAGGCGAAACGCCGGATTATAGCCAGTTTTCGCTTATTGAACCGGTAACGAAGGCTACTGCTGACAGCGTATCCCCCGAGTATTGATAAGTAATCGTCAGGCATGGACTCCATCCATATCTGACGATTAAATATCGTGGTATTTGCAAGCTTGAAACGCTTATTTGCGAGACAATATGGCCTGATACCCTGGAGCTTGCTCCGGGGATAGGGCGCAGCGGGTAAAAAAATTTATTTTAAATTTTTGTTTACTTTTTTATGTATCTGTATTAGGATAAACGCATTATGGATATCTATACGATTGAGGCGTTTCTGGTTTTGGCTTCCCAGCTAAATTTTACAAAATCAGCGAATATAATTTATTTATCCCAGCCGGCCTTCAGCAGGCAAATCGTCAGCCTCGAAGACGAGGTGGGCTGCAAGCTCTTTATCCGCAGCAAGCGAAAAGTAGAACTCACTGAGGAAGGCAAAATTTTCGCGCGCCACGCCCAGTCCCTTTACGACGAATACTCCAAGCTGACGCTGAAAATGAAACAGTTAAAAAACGACACCGGGAAAAAACTTATGATAGGTTTTTTACAGGATCAGCCCCAGAATATTTTTTCCCCCGTGGTCCGTAAATTTAAAGCCCAATATAAGGATATTGAGCTTATCTTCCACGATCTCGCAATGGACGCAATAATAGACAAGCTCCGGCTCAAGGAACTGGATGTCGCGTTTAGTCTTGCCAACAATATTTTGGATTATCAGGGTATTTCATACATGTATCTGAAAAAACTGCCCATGTATGTGGTAGTTGCCAAAGACCATCCCTTCAAAGACAGAAAGTCACTGACCATAGAAGAGTTACGGGACGAAAAATTTGTTATGATTGATCCCGCCACATATACGCCGTCTCACCGCCATATTTTTAGTATGTGTAAGATAGCGGGATTTGAGCCGAACATCTGCGCTTATGCGTCTTATGTTCCTTCCATGCTTATGATGGTTGGGTATGGAATGGGAATAGCCTTTGTCTCGGAACCTGCCAAGTTTTTTATGTCCGATGATATTATTTTTATCCCCCTCGACAATGAAGCCGCTTTTCTACGGACATTGCTGCTCTGGGGAACATTCACCACGAATCCGGCGGTATCGCAATTTACCGATATATGCAAGGATATGCTGGAACCTGACAATCCATAAAAAGACAGGCGCCGCTCCGCTGGTATGCGGAGCAGGCACCACGCCTTATGCAAGCTAAAACATATAGCTCACACTGATGTTGGGTTTAATTGAAGCATCAACATTGTCATTTGCGATGTTTTCAATTTCAACCTTGACCCAAAACGTCCAAGTTTTCAGTCTATACTGGAACTTCGGCGTAACTTTTGTACCAGTTGGACCTGCATCTGCCGGGTTAGGAATTTCTACCTCAAGTTCCCCGAAAAAGGGTCCGTTGGTATAATTTACATTAAGTACCGTTTTTGCATAGCTTTCGGTCCCATTATCCGGAGCAAAATGAATAACCGGTTTAAAACTGGCGCCAAAACCATAAAACCTGTCTATGCCGATTTTGGGTTCAGCCTCAATAATCCAATCATCAAGAGTTTCCCACTTTGTCATAGGCATTTCAACCTGAACGAAGAGATTGCCAAAACCTAGCCGCTGTGAAAATCTGATGCCGGGATTTATTTTATTTTCATACGCGTTAAAATCGCTGCTGTTTTTATCAAAGTGATAAAAGAATAAATCCCCGAATGAGAAACTAAGTTCTGATGCGCTGCCGATGGCAAGGTTATAGAACGCAATACCCTCAAGCCTGAGCTTATACTCCGGACGTGGTCCGGGACCCTGCGGCTCCGCCGTATTAAGCGAAGTGTCGAAAGAAGAGCCGAGGTAGACGCCGAAGGGCCCGAATATTTTCATATAATCTACCGTAGGCGCAATTATACTCCCCGACCCGCCATCACCAGCCATTTTATAATCGCTAGCGCCAAAGTCGCCTGGTTTGAACTGCAAGCCAAGCTCCAACCCGATTGGTTCTGCGAATGCAAAACCGGTAATTAATATCAAAGATATTAATATTGCAAAAAAGTGTTTCATCACTATTCCTCCTTAAGATAAGTTTTTGTGTTGCGTTTTTCTTCAAGTGCTTTTTGGATGTTGATATTCTGTTCTTTTCCTATGGGATAGAATATCGCCATTATGAAAGCAATGAATGCCAGACCAGCGGGAATGGCAAATCTGATGATTGCCAGTGCATTTGCCATTCGAGGCGTAACCTCGCCCATCCATGGTCCCATACCACCGGAAAAGCCCGCAAGCGATAGACCCCACCCGGCGATGGTCGCTGCTAATCCGGCAGCGAGCTTCATGAGGAAGGAGACTATGGCAAAGATGGTCGCATCGGCCCGTTCCCCGGTTTTCCATTCAACCATGTCGCAGACCTCAAAGCACATATTCACCACGCAAATTTGAAGCGCCCCAGTAAAGGCATTGCAGATTATCAGTACCGCCATGAACACCGGTACAGAAATAGTTCCCGCAATATAATTCAGGCCCAGCAATACGACGTAAATGAGCGTACCCACCACCATGATATGCTTGCCGCTACCTACAACGCCGAGTACATAGGGAAAAAGGATCTGTCCTATGATACAGCCAAAGGCAACTGCCGCCACAATGATGCCGCCCAGCAAGGCAGGGGATTTCAGATAATACATCACATAATTCACGTTGAGCATATCGCACAGGATGGTGTTAAAGACAAAAAACAATTGAACGAGCATCACCATGAGCAGTGCATAATTTCCCTTTAGAATTTCTGCGAATGATCTGAATCCATGTGCTTTTTTTGCGGCTGGTTCCATTGATACTGCTTTTTCCTTGCATCCGAAGAAGGAAATAACAGAAGTTACAATGACCAGCCCCCCACATAGCAGAGCAACCTTGAAATATCCGTTTTGCTGTATCGCAACCGCTCCGGCTGGATCTCCCTCCATCTGCTCACGACTTACATTGGTCAGAAGCCCCACAATAATTGGAAGGCCGATGGCGGGAATTCTCGATACGATGCGGGACCAGGCAGTGATGGAAGCTCTTTCAAAAGGATCGCTACTCATAGCTGGAATCATTCCGAAATAGGGAACTTCGACCACCGTAAAGCACATACCCCAGAGGATATATACGATTGTGTAATAAACCTGCTTTCCGCTATTGCCGAAATTTGGCACGAACATCAAAGCCGCAAATATGATCGCCATGGGAATGGATGAAAAGATGAAGTAAGGACGGTATTTCCCCCACTTTGAATGGGTATGGTCCGCTAAGGTTCCAATGATGGGATCATTAACCGCGTCCCAGACACGTGCAAGCAGCATCATGGTACCGATAAAGGCAGGATTAAGCCCTGCCACCATCATCAGGAATGGCATGAGGAAATTATTTACAACGGTCATGATAGTATCTTTTCCAGCGAAACCAAGCGAATAACTTAATTTCCCACTGACGCCAACCCTGTCTTCGGCTTTTATAATATGCCGAAGCTGTTTTTCGTAGTTCAATTTGAACCTCCAATAAAACATTTTAGTTCATCAATGTTGATTTATACTCGTTTGGCACCCTGTAAATCGCACCCAGTCTTCGAGATGTGTTATTTAGATATTATTCATTAAAACACCTCCTTGCATAAGCAGATGCCTGCTCACCGGCAATCCTGCCGGTATTGATGGCAAAACTTGAAGTATTGCCCGAAAGCGCAAAGGGATAGGTATCACCATAAATTGAGTTTGCATCATTGCCAGCAGCATACAGTCCGGGTATACTATCGCTGTTTAGGTCCTGTACCTCAGAGCGGTAGTTGATCCGGAGACCGCCCATAACGCCGTATGCGTGACGGCGGAATTTTGCACAGTAGTATTTTGGACCACGTATCGGAATTAAATAGTCGTTTTCCTTGAAGAACACGGGATCGTTTCCATGCTTCACAATAGCATCGTTATATTCCTTTACCGTATTGATAAGCGCGGTGTCTATGCCCATTTCATTGCATACTTCCTCAAGAGTATCAGCAATTATGATATCCCGATTCCCCCTTTCCCGGTTCATTTCCAAATATTCATCCGCCGTCAGATTATCCATGGAATGTACATTGCCCATAACAAAGTCCATACCTTCCTTCTCATAGCGATCACGCATGAACTGATCAAACAGCATAAACGCCGTACTGTCTTTTTGTATAGATATGGCATTTCCCATAAAGGCTCCGTTTTTCATTTCCGCCTCGCTGATAAACCGTTGGCCGTGAAGGTTTACGCAGATGTTCTGAGGTTGTCGGAACCATGGTAACTGCGCAGGTACACCGCCGGGACCGAAGTTTGGATCAGGAATAGACGCAAAAGAGTCGATCATCAGTTTTGTATGGGCCGCACCTGCTTCCCAAGCCAGCTCAATACCCAGTTTGGGGGCCGTTACCGGATTTTCATAGAGCATACCCGGGAAGACGGTTATATCCTTGCCAAGCTCCCATCCGGTCTCTGCCTTAACAAAATCCGCACGCCTACCGGCACCGCCGGACGCGATAATAACTGCTTGCGCCTCAACTTCAATTTTACCGTCCTTATCCCGTCCGAAAAAACCGGCGCAACGTCTGTTCTGCATAATTAGTTTGGTGACGGTACTGTTAAAATGATACCGTGCCCCCGCTTTCTCACTTACCGGTTTCAGAAGATCCGTAATGAATGGCGAGCCGTCACGACGAAAATGCCATACATACATGGCACCGGGGTAATAAGCAACCAAATCCGAGAATTCAACACCGTATCCTGCCAGCCATTCTACGGTGTCTGCCGAACGATTAATAAACTCAGAGACCAAATGCATATCCACTAGGTTGTGGGTATATTTCATCCAGTAGTCCAGAATTTCTTTCTTTGTGTAGGTGAATTGCCTTTCCTTCTGCATGCGGGTACCTACCGCAAAAACGCCGTTGCCGCCATGGCAGCTCCCCCCCGCACAGTCGCTCTGTTCAAATACATCGACTTTTACGCCGGACTGGGCTGCTTCGATTGCGGCGGGTATTCCTGCCGCGCCAGCGCCTAATATGGCAACACCTGTTTTGATCTTCTTCATATTCCCTCCGCGGCATTTTTCCCCGCAATACGGCCTGAGTTTATCGAATAGGACAGGGCGCTTCCGAAGAGATATTGTCCGCAATAATCACTTGACTGCCAGCCCGCAGTTATAACCCCCGCGGCATAGAGTCCGGGGATAGGATCATGTTCGTGGTTGAGTACATGAGTCTCGTGATCAATACGCACAGGACCTATGGTATCTACGGCTATTCCCATGTGCATAATGGCGTAGTAAGGACTTTTTTGGCAGGGCATCAAGTAACGGCGAAGTTTGTTAAAATCCGTATCGTAACCGCACCGACAATAGTCGTTATATTTTCTCATTTCATCATTGAGGGATTCCGGGCCGCATCCTATCCATGCGGCTATTTCTTCAAGGGTATCCGCGATTTTAATGCTGTCCGGAGCTTTTTCCTGTATTTCCCTCAGCTTTTCTTTAAGTCCCGGTATATGTTTCCCGCGAAAATCATCGCTTTTGGAAAGTTCAAATCCCTTGTCCGCCATGAAGTTCAGCGCAGCCTCGTCAAAAACCGCATAGGCGCGCATACTAGGCTGCATCATCAGCGCATTGGTACATATCTGTAATTCCGCTCCCGCTGTTTCGTCCACAAAACGGCGGCCCTTCTTGTTTACCCAAAGCAGATAAGGTTCTCTGGCAAACTCGGAGAGGAGCCGGGGAGCTTTATCGGACGCGGCACAGGCTTCTTTTATGAGCGTACATTCTCGCTCAAGAGCCCCACCGGCTTTTTCCACCAACGCGATTCCCTCTCCCAAATTGGGCGCCATAAATCCGCCGAATTTTTCTTTATCGTAATACGGGAAGTACTGTTTCACCTTTTCTTCGTTTGCCAAAAATCCTCCGGTACTTACGATAGTACTTTTGGCATTAACCGTAAATTCCTTCCCATCGTGGATTGCCCGCACACCGACGGCCTTTCCGCGATCAATAATGATTTCGGTTGCCTCTGTATCTGCGAAAAATATGAGTCCCTTTTCTAATGCTTCGGAAAAAAGTTTGCTCATGACACGCGCCATATTGCCGTTTTTTACGCAATGCCAAGTCGGTGCCTGATGGTAGTTCATCCGGGTTGTGGTGTTTACATAAAATTCAACGTTTTTTGCTGTAAGCCAATCTATTGTGTTGCCGGATTGATTAATGTAGGCCCTTAGCAATTTGCCGTTCACGCGGCTGTAATGATGCCACGCCATTGCTTGTGAAAAGATCTCGTCCTTATCGGTATAAACCATGGCATTGCGTAGTACGTTGCTTTCGCAGCCGAAGATTCCACGGGCCATGATTGAATTCCCACCCGCTTTGCTTCGTTTTTCTATGATGACAATGCGTTTTGCCCCGTTTTCATAAGCGGATACGGCAGCGGGTATTCCCGCGCCGCCAGCTCCTATAATTACGATATCAGCATCAAGTATACCTGTTTCGGGGATCGGAGAGGATTCTACCTTTGCCCTCGGCCTGGCGGGGGGCCCCCCCGCCGCGGGGGGTCGCGCGGGCGCGGGGTCGGGGGGAGAGGGTGTTG
>JAITNM010000102.1 GCA_031290475.1 Treponema sp.
TTTACCGGTATATGGGAAACCGACTGGGCCCCATCCACCAGCACCCGCACACCGTGGGCGTGGGCTATCTGTACCATCTCCGCAATGGGGGCTATCGTTCCTGTTGCGTTTGACACATGGGCAATTGCCGCGAAACGGGTACGTTTGTTGAAGAGCGCGGTGTATTCGGAGAGGATGATCTGGGCGCTCAGGTCGATAGGCGCAACCCGAAGCGCCACGCCGGTTTCTTCGGCGATGATCTGCCAGGGAACAATGTTGGCGTGATGTTCCAGCATAGTAAGGATGATTTCATCCCCGGCCTTGAGGTACTGTTTTACAAATGCCTGGGCCGCCAGGTTGATCCCCTCGGTGGCGCCCCGGACAAAGACAATATTATCCGCGGAAGGGGCGCCGAGAAAACGAGCCGTCTTCCCCCTGGCCTCTTCGTAGGCATCGGTGGACCGGGCGGCAAGTTCATGGGCGCCACGGTGCACGTTGGAGTTTTCGTGCTCGTAGTAATACTCCAGGCGCTCGATCACCGCCCTGGGCCGTTGGGTGGTAGCGGCGTTATCAAGCCACACAAGGTCGTGACCGTTCACCTTTTCCGAAAGAATGGGAAAGTCCGCCCGAATGGCATCCAGCGGCAGGCCGGGGTGGAGGCTGCGGTCCGGCGCGGCGGGCTGGCCGGGAAGACCGGCGGCTTGCTCCGCGTCCCTGGGCAGCACCGTTGGCCGGTAAGCGGGGGCAAGTCCGGCGGCAGCGCCCGGCGCCGTTTCTGGTTCCGGGTGCCAGGCGCCGTTTCCGGCGGCGATGGTGTCAGTCACTAATTCGGCAGACTTGCCGCGCAAGTCTATTGGGGGTGTTGCGGGGGCAAAGAGCGGACGGACGTCTGCCCCCGCTGAGGGGGGAAGCGTAGGACTTGCCGCTTGCGCGTCAAGTCCTTTAGAGTTTTGCATAGCAAAACTCCATGGAGCATTGCGGCAAGGCCGGAGCGGGGGGGGAGACTTCCCCCCGTTCGCAAATTCCGGAAATTAGGCGCCGGCCAGGGCGGCAAGTTCCGCTTCCGAGGGCAGGCCGTAATCGGCAGGGTTATACGTCCCTTCGGGCCGTTTGCCGATAGGAAGGTTATTTACTACCCCCCCGTACGGCAGGACGGCGTCATACCGACTGCTGGGTGTATTCATAGTACTCCCCTACTTCCACGTCTTCCAGCACCGCGAGGGCGTCGTCGGCAAGTATCGCCGCCGAGCAATACAGCGAGAGCAGGTAAGAGGCGACGCCGTTGTCGTCTATGCCCCGGAAACGCACCGAAAGTCCCCGGGACTGTTCGCCGGGCAGGCCCGCCTGGAAAAGGCCGATAACGCCCCGCTTTGCCTCGCCGGTGCGGATCAGGAGTATGTTGGTTTTGCCGGTTTTTGCCTTGGGGGTTTTCAGGCCGTCCACAAAGAGTTTGTCCGTGGGGATGATGGGAACGCCCCGCCACGCGATAAAGGCCCCCCCCGCAATGTTCACCGTTACCGGCGGCACTCCCCGGCGGGTACACTCCCGTTCAAAGGCCGCAATTGCCCTGGGGTGGGCAAGGAAGAACGAGGGCTCTTTCCACACCTTGGTAAGAAGTTCATCCAGATCGTCGGGCATGGGCCGGCCGTTGCGGGTTTGGATGCGCTGGCCTTCCGCGGCGTTTTTAAGGAGCCCGTAATCATCGCTGTTGATGAGCTGGCTTTCCTGCCGTTCCTTAAGGCTTTCAATGGCCAGGGAAAGCTGCTCCCCGGTTTGATCATAGGGCGAACTGTAGACATCGGAAATTTTGGTGTCCATGTTGATGATGGTACTAATGGAATTAAGCTGGTATTCCCGGGGCTTGGTCTGATAATCCACAAACCCCTGGGGGATCTCAACTTTTTTCGGATCCTGACTGCAGAGTACATCCAGGGGGGTTTCCCCTTCCACAACCCGGTTTACCCGGTAGATGCCTGCTTCAAGACCCTTAAACTCCAATACCTTGGCCAGGTACTTGGGGGTAAGGGCGCCGAATTGGGGCGGGGTCTTGGTGATGTTCGCAAGCTGATACGCCGCCTCTCTCCCTAACGCGTTCAAATTCTTTTCAGCCATGATTCTCTCCTTAAAATTAGTAAACCGGCAGTGTGGTATCCACTTCCCGGGCCCAGGCGTTTACCCCATCTTTCAGATTGAGGAGACGCCCGGTATAGCCCGCTTCCCGCAGGGCCCGTATGGCAAAAACGCTCCGCTGGCCTATCTTGCAGATGAATACCGCGTCTAGGGCCGGGTCAAACTCATCGATGCGGCGGGCCATCTGCCCCAGGGGGATCGGCCTGGCATGGGGGAACTTGACGATTGCCCGCTCGTGGGGTTCCCGGATATCGATAACCTGGAGGGGATCGTTCCGGTCGAACCGTTCCTTGAGTTCCTTCGCCGTAATAATCTCTACCGGCTCTTCTCCGGCGTTTTTCTTTAAGCCGCAGAACTGCTCGTAGTCGATAAGCTCATGAATCGTGGGGTTCTCGCCGCAGACAGGACAATGGGGGTCCTTATCAAGCCTGAGTTCCCGGAACTTCATCTTCCACGCGTCGAAGAGGAGGAGTCTTCCCACCAGGGAATCGCCGCCCCCTACAATCAGCTTGATCACCTCGTTGGCCTGGAGGGTCCCCACGATCCCCGGCAGCACCCCCACCACGCCGCCTTCGGCGCAGGAAGGCACCAGTCCCGGCGGGGGCGGCTCCGGGGAGAGGCAGCGGTAACAGGGCCCCTCCCTGGCGTAGAACACCGAGGCCTGTCCCTCAAACTGAAAAATGGAGCCGTAGACGTTAGGTATGCCCAGCAGCACACATGCGTCGTTTACCAGGTATCGGGTCTGGTAATTGTCGGTCCCATCGGCCACTACATCATAGTCTCTCATAATATCAAGGGCGTTGGTACTGGTAAGCATGATGTTGTAGGTGTTGATTTTGATCTTTGGGTTGATGTTTTTTATCCGGTCCTGGGCGGAGGCTACCTTGGGCCTGCCTATGTCGCGGGTGCTGTGGATCACCTGGCGCTGGAGGTTGGACTCCTCCACAAAGTCAAAATCGACGATACCCAGAGCGCCTACCCCCGCGGCGGCAAGGTACAGCGCCAGGGGCGCGCCCAGGCCGCCGGTCCCCACAATGAGCACCCTGGCCGCCTTGAGCCGCTTCTGGCCCTCAATCCCCACTTCCGCCAACAGAAGGTGCCTGCTGTACCGGCCTATCTCCTCGTTGGAAAGATCGGGAAGTTCTCTGTCTTTAATAACACTTTCTGTCATTATACAATTCCCTGAATTTTTAACCGCCCGCAATGGCCGGAACCAGCATGATCTCGGCGCCGGGGGAAAGGGCCGTATCAAGACCCTGCAGGTTTTTGATATTGGTCTCCCCCACAAAAATGTTGATAAAGGAACGGAGTTCCCCTTCTTTGTACAGATGCTGCCTGATATCGGGATATTTCTCCGCCAGGGCCGCAATCGCCTCCCCCACAGCGGCCCCTTCAACACTCACCTCGGAATTGCGGTCCGTAAAAGCCCGGAGCGCCGTGGGGATCAGGATACTTACCGCCATATTTCTTCCTCCAAAAAATTCGCCCTGTCGGGCGCAAGTTCCCAGGATGTCAGTTCCCCGGCCCTTCCCTTATTCACACCGGCAATAACGTAGGAGTAGAAAGGCAGAGCGTGTTCCCGGTCAAAGTCCGAAGGCTTTGCGGGATGATCGGGATGGGAATGGTAAAAGCCCAGCACGTCCCTTCCCGCTTTTCGGGCCGCCAATTCCGCCCGCATTAAATCCTCCGGCTGTATTTCAAAGCGGTGGTACCGCTCCGCCTCTTCCCGGGAATTCTCAATGGGGATGATGTTTTCAACCCGGCGTTTGCCGCCTTCAAGGCCTTCCGCCGTATCTTCAAGCTTGCCCAAAAGGACGCCGCAGCATTCATTGGGATAGGCCTTTTCTCCCTCGGCGCGGATCGCCGCCTCCCATTCAGGGCCTAACGCAAGCACGAATCACCGCCTTCCCAGAAACCGTCCCGCAAGTACCGGGTCCCGCTGTCCCCCAGCACCGTGACAATGAGAGAGCCTGCGGGCGCTGAGGCGGCAAGTTTAAGGGCCCCCAGCACATTCGCGCCGGAACTGATCCCGGCAAAGACGCCCTCTTCACGGACAAGGCGGCGGGCCATGTCGTAGGCTTCTTCGGTATTTACCTCGATAGTTGAATTCGCCAGGCTTTCGTCGTAAAAGCCGGGCTTAATGGTGCTCGCCATGTGCTTGGTCCCCTCAATACCGTGAAAGGGGGAATCGGGCTGAAGGGCGACTACATTAATTGCCGCCTTAAGCTCCCTGAGCCTGCGGCCCGTACCCATGAGGGTCCCCGAAGTTCCCATACCGGCGATAAAGTGCGTTACCTTGCCCGCGCATTGCTCCCAAATTTCAAGGGCGGTTCCGTTGTAGTGAGCTTTCCAGTTGGCATCGTTGTTGTACTGATTGGGATAAAAGTACCTTTCGGGGTGGGCCGCCGCTTCCTTTTGGGCCGCCAGAAAAGCGCCGTCAGAGCTTTCTAACGGGTCGGTCTCCACAATGCGGGCCCCGTAGCGGCGGATCAGGTTTTTCCGCTCATCGTTGGCATTGGCGGGAAGGTAAATACTCACCGGGTACCCCAGATAAGCCCCAAACATGGCGTAGGCGATCCCCGTATTGCCGCTTGAGGCGTCTATGATGGTCTTACCCGGAATAAGCAGGCCCTTCTCAATGCCGTCGAGGAGCATGGCCCTGGCGGCGCGGTCCTTGATAGAGCCCGAGGGATTGTAGTATTCCGCCTTGGCCTGGATGGAAACACCGGTTCCTGAAGAAATTTTACTGAGTTCGATTAGGGGGGTATTCCCCACCAAGTCTATAAGTTTCAATTTATTATGATTTCTATCGATTTAATAGGAATTATATCATTTTTAGGGCCCGATTGTCAAGTATACAAAATACGAAATATATCTTGACAAATTCTATAGATATATAATATTATAATTTACATAGTTTTACTATGAATATAGAAGTTTAATTAAGGAGAATTTTTGTATGAAGAAAAAAATCTGTTTTTTCATGGTTTTGGCGGTAATGGCCGCCTTCTCACTCTGGGCGAGGGGTGGAAAGGACGATGCTTCCTCCCAGAGCGGCGCCGCGCCGGCCGCTTCAGGGCCGGTTCTCTCCGGGAAGAAGGTGATTGTGGCGGATGCCAATTCCACCCATCACCTGAACCTCTACGTAGCCTATGAAAAGGGCCTTTTTAGCAAACGGGGACTGGAAGTGGAAATTCAGCAGACCAATTCCGGGGTTGCCGCGGTTGTGGGCGGCGAGGCTGACATTGTGTTCAACTGCCCCACAGGGGTAATCACCCCCATCGGCAAGGGCCAGAACATCACCATCATCAGCCAGGTGAAGATCCCCTGTACTTCGGTGCTGGTAGTGCCGGTGAATGCGCCGATTAAAGGCCCCCAGGATGTGAAGGGCCTCCAGCTCGCGGGGCTTTCCACCACCTGCTGCGCGGTTATTGCCATCAGGGATTCTCTCAAGGAAAAGTATAATACCGAATTTGAACTGGTGACCCTTGCCCCCGGCGCCGCCCTTGCCGCCCTGGAAGGAAACGCCGTTAAAGGCGCCATCCTGGAAGAACCCTTTGTGGCGGAAGCCCTGCTCTTAAAGGATGCCCAGGGCCGGCCCAAGTACAAGACCATTTTTGACGGTAATTCCGATGCCGACGGTGACGGGAAAACCGATCCCAACCTGGCCGGGGAGAATCCCCCCTGCCGGACCATCAACGCCAATACCGGTTTCATAGCCACCCGCCTTGGCGACGCCAAGGTATTTATCGAAGCCATTGATGAGGCGGATAAACTTATCCGTTCCAATCCGACAGCGGCGGACATTGTGGCCATTGCCCACAAATACGTCCCCAATGTTTCAGAGCAGGCAATCATCAACAGTAACCCTAAACTCGGCTTCCAGACAAA
>JAITNM010000108.1 GCA_031290475.1 Treponema sp.
CTAATGTCAGTTTCATTTGTAAAGAATACCAGATCATTACCGGCTATTGTTCCGGTTTTATAAGTGTCCCCCCAAAACTGGGGTATACAGATTGTAATAGTACCTTGTAGATTCGCGGCATCTTTCAGTATAATCCCTGCGCCTCTGTCTATTTCAACCCTTCGTACCCAGTCGGCCATGCTGCCAAGTTGGACCGGGGGTAAACTGCCGTTGCCGGTGTAACCTGCCATTAAGGGAATGGGCGCCGGCTGACGCTCCGGGGTTTTCATATACCCGGTTAAATCCAAATCCATTTCCTGTATGGGATAGGTGATAAGATAACTCTGTACGCCGTCCGCCTTGCCGGTATGGTAACCGGAGACTTTATTTGTATCGGGGTATTGGTAGACTTTCCCTTTGAATGTTGTTTTTCCTGTCAGCGGATCTATTGCCGAATCCTGTAGCTGCTTTTCGATTGAATCTGCAAACAGAAACTCATCAAAGTCGATCCCCTGATTGTCGTCCGCCATTTTCAAAGGGTCAACCTGGCCCACCGGGAGCTTCATGTTGGGCTCGGACTTCACCGTTACGGTTTCAGGTATTTCACACCCAATCAGGGCAATCGCCGTAGTAAGGGCGCTGATATTCAAAAGGAGCTTTAGGTTTAGCCCTATTTTCATGCAATTCTCCCTCCATAAGCATGAGAGTTTTATCATAACAGTATACTATAAAAGAGGGTAATTGTCAAAGTAACTTAAAAGCAACTTAAAAGCGCTCGACATTTCCGGACGATGATGCTATGTTCAAGTACATAACATGATGGTGTATAACAAATTTTTTAAGGAGGAGATTATGGCTGTTTCCAAGAGGCGGTTTTGTTCATTTTTGCTGCCCCTGTTCTTTACCGGGCTTGGGGCGTTTTTCTTTGCAGGCTGCGCTCCCCGGCAAGAGGCGGATTTTTCCGCCGGGACGGCTGTCCGGGCGGCCGGTTCAGGCGGCATAGCCGCTCTCTCCGGCGCTGTTCCCGAAAGGGTGGAACTTGGGCAGGCAAGGGGAACGGAAAGCTCTGTCCCTTATAAGATTACCGAAGCGGCCGGGGGTTCCAAAGTTTATTTTACCCGGGATATAAGCGGCAGCGGGCTTCTTGCGGCCTATAAAGCGCTGGGAGTTCCCGTATCGGGCAAGGCGGCCATCAAGCTGCACATGGGGGAACCGGGGAACACCAATTTTTTGGCGCCTGAAATTGTGATGGGCCTTGCCGGCGAGGTTAAGGCAAGCCTGGTGGACAGCAACACCTACTACGGCGGTTCCCGGGGGACTACTTCGGGCCATCTCCAGGCTGCAAAGGACCACGGTTTTACCTTTGCGCCCGTGGATATCCTTGATTCCCAGGGGGAGGTCCGGCTTCCCATAAAAAACGGCAAGCACCAAAAGGAGGCGATCCTGGGGTCCCATATTATGGATTACGACTGGGTTATTTCCGTGGCCCACTTTAAAGGCCATTCCCAGGCCGGTTTTGGGGGGACCTTTAAGAACCTGGCCATCGGCATTGCCTCCCCCAGCGGGAAGGGCAGCATCCACAATAAAGCCGGGGGAGGGAGGTTTAACGAGAACGGGGAGCCCTTCTTTGAAAAGATCGTGGAGTACAACAAGGCCCTGATGGACGCCAAGCCGGGAAAGATGCTCTACATCAATGTGCTCAACAACCTTTCCGTAAGCTGCGACTGCGACGCCAGGGCGCCCAAGGCCCTGATGGGGGATATAGGTATCCTCGCCTCCACCGACCCGGTTGCCCTGGAAAAGGCGAGCCTTGATCTCATCTACGGGAGCCCCGAAGAGGGGAAACGGCACTTAATCGAACGAATAGAAAGCCGGGGCGGGATCCACCAGATCATCTACGCGGAAAGACTGGGCCTGGGGAGCCAGCAGTACGAGCTTATAAGGCTGTAATGGATATCCTGAAACGGGAGATAATTTACTTCTGGTACTATTTCTCGATTCAGTTTCAGCAGATTGCCGGGTACTGGATCCTGGGAATGGTCCTGGGCTCGGTAATATCCGTGTTCGGCAAGGGGAAGATACACGGGCTGTTCGCCGGAATGAAGGAGAAAAAGTTCGGCGTACTAGGGGTTATCCCCGCGTCTCTTTTGGGGATAGCTTCGCCCCTCTGCATGTATGGTACTATTCCTGTCGCGGCAGGTTTTGCCGGGCAGGGAATGGAGGAGGATTGGATTGCCGCCTTCTGCATGAGTTCAATCCTGTTAAACCCCCAGCTCTTTTTTTACAGCGCCGCCCTGGGTCCGGCGGCCCTGATAATCCGCTTCACCCTCTGTTTTGTCTGCGGCGCTCTGGCGGGCATTGGGGTGCGCTACGGTTTTAAAAAGCGCGGTTTTTTTACCTTTACCGCCTTTGGCAAAATAGTGGACCGGGATACGGATCCTAATCTTGCGGTAAGGCTCCTTAAAAACATCGGCCGCAATATCAAGGCCACCTCTCTCTACTTTTTAGCCGGCGCCGCCCTTTCCGCCCTGTTTCAGCGCTATGTCCCGCCTGACGCCGTCTCTTCCCTTTTCGGCGGCAACCGGGGTTTTGGGGTGCTTATGGCCGCTACCATCGGGGTGCCCCTGTACATGTGCGGGGGAGGGACCATCCCCCTCCTTTCGGCCTGGCTGCAGTCGGGCATGAGCATGGGCTCCGCCGCCGCTTTCATGATCACAGGACCTGCCACCAAGATCACCAACCTGGGAGCGGTAAAGATAGTGCTGGGAAAGCGGAATTTTGGGCTGTACCTGGCATTTACGATTGTGTTTGCCCTTGTCTCCGGTCTTGGGGTAGATTTTCTGCTCAACGGATTCGGCTTTACGAGGTAAGCGCGGGCATATCAGGGATATGTTTCCTGCCGGGTAAATTCTACAGGCAGTACCGCTGTAAGCCAGAAAAACTTTCTTTCCTCAGAATCGGAATACGGTCTGAGATCGGTACAGTACTGTTCAATTACTTTTTCCGCCTTTCGGTACCAGGAGATCTGTTCTTCTGTTACTATTTCCATCGTAAAGGCCGTCTTTTCCTGTGACAGGGAGTACAGTCTCTCTTCCGGGCTGAACATGCCGGGAAACCGCGCATAGGCGCAGATGTACTCTTCTGTGGTTAATTCATGAAAATCCCCGTCTTCCGGAATACGGCGGCGGATAAAAATATCCTGCAAGGCGCGGGCGATTCCCCCCATTGCTTCACAAAGGTCAAATCCGGCGTTAATACATTCGTTAAGGTAGAACACGAGCCGGTTTTGTTCTTCTTCCGGGGGAACATCGTTCCGCCTTCCGGGCGCCGCAGGGCCGGACCAATTCCCGGTAATGGCAATATTGAACAGTACAGGTACCAGTACTGCCGGTTTTCTGCGGGCTGTTGGCAGTTTCCATCTCTTGTTAACTTTTCCGGTCATAGATCCTCCTGTATGGCGGACTTAACGCGTCTTTTGTATTACTATAATATATAAGAGCATGGCGCTCAATTTGCTTTAGTTATTATGACAAAATGCAGTATTTTCTACGGATTTTTATACACCATAGATTCGTTGCGAAGGGTGCATACCCGCTTGCAGCGGGGTTTGTTGATTTGACCTCAAGTACAAACAAATTTTGCGATGGCCTTTGCCGCCTTGCCCCGGTGGGAAATGGCGTTTTTTTCATCCTCCGGAAGTTCCGCTACCGTACAGCCCCTTTCGGGGAGCCTCATGATTGGATCGTAGCCGAAGCCGCCTTTGCCCTGCTGTTCCCTGGTGAGCTCCCCTTCCAGGGTTTCCTGGGCAATGTAAAACTCATCATCACTTTTGAGTAATACCATGGCGCACACAAACCGTGCTTTACGGTTAGGATTGTCCCCAAGTTCTTTGAGGAGCAGGGCGTTCCGTTCTGCGCCGGGCTGTTCTCCGCCGCCGTACCGGGCCGAATAAATGCCCGGCCGGCCGTCCAGGGCGTCCACGCAAAGCCCTGAATCGTCGGCGATCACAGGTCCCCCTAAGCCCCGCTCCCTGAGCAGGCGGTAGAGGGCGCGGGCCTTGAGGAGGGAATTTTCCGGAAAGGAAGCGCCGGTCTCTTCGGGATCAAAGGGGATATCCGCCTCCGAAGGAATTTTTACGGTGACCGGGGCGGGGAGAACCCCGTTCAGGATAGCTTCCAGCTCTTTCTTTTTGTGCGCGTTCCCCGAGGCAAACCAAATCGTCATGACCCAAAAATAGCACAGAGAATGGGGATAGGGAATAGCAGGGCGCCGGCATTCAGTAATTCCAAATTCAAACGAAGACATTGAAATTTTGCCTTGAAAAATTTACTTGGGGTCCTGTGCAACCTTCGGTTGCTTGGCCGAAAAAAACACGGGGCGCACCCCGTGTTTTTTTCGCCGCCACCCCTCAAGTATGTTCTTGAGGCACTTTCAACGGCGTTCAATATCAGAATTGCCGCCTTATTGGTGAGGGAATCACCGAAAAAACGGTAGTTGGCTAAGGAGGTCATTTCTGCCCGGCGGCGGCGTTCATAAAGCGGCGCTGGTAGGAAACTACCTGATTCGTTGAGCTAAAACGGGCCAGGTATCCCGGTTCGGCGGTGATAATCACCCGGTCGATGACATCGGCGTATTCCGGGTCCGCCATCAGCCGGTCAATGTCGGGGTAATTGTATTCTCCCTCCATAGAACAGATGATAAGCCGGGTATCGGGGAGGTTGGTCTGCCGGAGCAGTTTGAGATTATGCCGGACGCCGTCGAGGCCGTCGGCGCCGCCGGGATTCTCCGCGTTCCGGTAACGGATAATATCTTTGCCCAGTTTCAGAATGTCAAAGAGGTCATGTTCCGTATCGGCTTTGGCAAGGTAATCGTTCGCCAGCATATAGTTCCGCAGTTCAGAGAGATATTTGGAATCCCCCGTAAGGTTGTAGATATCAATGAACTGTTTTATGCTGTTGGTCTGTTTGCCCCGGTGGCGGACAAAACTGTTAATAAAGTAAGGCTGGGCTTGCAGGGCCAAATTGGTCTGGTAGGGCTCGAACATCAGGGTATAGTTGATACGGTACCCCTGTTCCCGAAGCATAAGCGCCAGATTATGGCCCCACAGCGCGTCGGCGACGGCCCCCTGATCATAGGGGATAGAAAAACGCTTATCCCCTTCCAACAGCTCATGTACATTGCCCGCGTTGACCGGTCCTGTATGGGGCACCTTAATCACCAGCCGGTATTCGCTCAGGATTTTTTTAAAGGTTTCACATTCCTCCAGGATCTTATCAAAATCCTTTTCAAAGGGGTTGTTCAGTTCCACGCTCATGTCGCAGCCGGGTCCCAGGATCCTGCCGAGCTCGATCATCACCTCGTCTCTGGTTTTGAATTTCCCCCCAACATTGGCCTTGGGGTTATTGATGAAAAGATCGTATACGATGCCGGGGTTGCAGGTTAAGTTGCCAAGGAGCGGGGCTATATGCTCAACCTCATAGGGGTTGGCCGAATCGGCGGAAAAGATAACCTTGGTGGGACGTTTGAGTCCGTTTTTGCCGTATGAAATATCCCGCACCAGATCCACGCGGAGCAGTCCGTCTCCTTCCAGGGCGCTTTCAATACGAAAGCCGGGAGGAGTTTCATTTGCCGGCATGGCGAAGGTTTTTATCACATCTTTCCAGCGCTTTGAAAACTCCACGCGTTTAACCCGGTCCCGAAGCAGCGAAAATTGTGTTTCTGTAATTAAAAAATTTCTTATCCGGCCAAAATCAGCCTCATCACCGGGAGCGGGAAGGGCGCCCAAAGCGCCTAATGTATAATTTATGCCGAATTTTCCTTCTCCGCCGCTCAGATAGTTTACCGTTTGCACAATACGTCTCTCCTG
This sequence comes from Treponema sp., assembly GCA_031290475.1. Lineage (GTDB taxonomy): Bacteria > Spirochaetota > Spirochaetia > Treponematales > Breznakiellaceae > JAITNM01. The sequence goes on from JAITNM010000108.1 coordinate 5,846, forward strand.
TCTATGAATGTATATACAAGTATAGATAGCATTATTTTTCTTTGTCAACTGTTTTTTCCTGACATTTCCTGATATCAGCAATAACCTGCCGGAAATCACCTTAAACTGTCCAGCTTTTATCGGCCAAGCAACCGAAGGTTGTACAGGACCCCAAGGAACATTTTTAAGGCAAAATTTGAATGTTTTGTTTGAATTGCGAATTGCTGAATCGGCGGCTTTCCCAACCCCTAAAAAGCGCTATAGTATAGTGTAGGGGTATAGGTCATGGGGACAACGCAAAACGTGGGAGAGGGCCTGACTTTCGAGAAGGTCTGGGCCGGTATACAGGAACTCAGAGAATTGCAAAAGGAAACCGCTCTGCAGATGAAGGAATCCCAAAGGGAAACCGACCGGCAGATGAAGGAAACCGACCGGCGGGTCGGGGAAATGACTAACCGCTTCGGTGAAATGGTCGAATACATGATTGTCCCTAATCTGG
>JAITNM010000125.1 GCA_031290475.1 Treponema sp.
TTCCGGGTGGTATAACCCATTTTATTGCCCATTCCATTAAGGAGATCTATTTAATGAATTCAAAAGAAAGAGTTTTTGCCGCGTTCAAGAAAGGGCCGGGTCTGCCGGGAACCCCCGCCGAAGGTTCCCCCCCGGACCGTGTACCTTTTCAGTTTGATCTGTGCAAAAGTTTGACGGAACATTTCGGCAAAAAATTAGGAATAACGCCGAAGTATACCCTTTCGTATTATGAAGATCTCACGTACCGCATTTCGGCAAATGATATCCGTACAAAAATGGGTAGTGATTGTGTCGTCGTCGGCGGACAGGTCGCAAAGAACTTTACCCCCCAGGCGGTGCGGGATGATATCATCACCAATGAATTCGGCATGCACATGAAGCCGACCTCGCTCTATGTTGAAGTGGTAAAGTGCCCGCTGGACGGGGCGGAATCCGTCGAAGATGTGGAGGCCTATGCTTTCCCCGACCCCTATGCGCCGGGCCGCACGGAGGATGCCAAGCGGGACATCGACCGCTTCGGCAAAGATTACTTTGTTATCGGCGACTGTGAACTTTCGCTCTTTGAACTTGCCTGGCACTTAACCGGACTTGAAAATTACATGGTCAATATGGCTTCAGAAGAAGACTGGATTGAGGCGTTAAACGACAAGGTGGAATACTTTACCACCGGCATCGCGGAACAACTGGTCCACGCCGGCGTAGACGCCATCTGGTTTGGCGAGGACCTGGGAACCCAGGTCTCAACGCTCATTTCACCCGATATGTGGCGGAAGATCTTCAGACCCAGACATGAACGGATCATCAAAAAAATACGGGCCATTAATCCAAATATTCTTGTCATCATGCACAGCGACGGCGCGGTAGCTCCCCTGCTTGATGATTTTATAGACATGGGCATTGATATTTATAACCCCGTCCAGCCCAATGTCCCCGGTTCCGACCCCAAAGAACTCAAGGACAAATACGGCAGCCGTATCTGTTTCTTCGGCGGCCTGGACCAGCAGCGGCTCATGCCCGAAGGAGATTTGAAAAAGATCGAAGCGGACATGCGGAACCGGGCAACAATCCTGGGGAAAAACGGCGGTTACCTGATGGCGCCGGCCCATATTATCCAGGCCGATGTAACCCCCGAAACCGTAGAAGGCGTACTTGGTATTCTGAAAACGCTGTAGGGTATTTCTTAATGTTTGCTCCACCGGTAGGTGTTTTCGATCATTATATCCGCCTCCCGCCGGCTTGGGGCAAAGCTGCACAGGAAGAGACCTTTGGAGGGGAGGGCTTCGCAGAGGGGCTGTACTTCATCAGGAGCGGCCAGGAGATAAAGCCGTCTGCCGCTCTCCAGTATCCGTTTATACCGGGGGATATATTCCTCCGTTAAAGTTGGGGGCGCCCCGGCGCCGGGCGTAAATTCTATAGCCTTAATACAATCAATGGTCAGAAGAGTATCAAGCATATTACGCATACAAGTCTTGCCATCCAAATGGTACATGCCGTATTCCATCCAGCTTCCCATGGTTTCAATATCCTGCACAAAAATTTTCTTAAAGGTGTCAGGAGAAATGATCGTTGAAAAATCACAGGCCAGCTGATCGATGCGTCCCGGCGCCCAGAGACTCATCCAGGGAAGAACCCCGCCGCCTTCATTAACCGGGAGCAAAAACTGGTACAGTTTCTCATGGAGGCGGATCCAATGGGCATCCATGAATTCAATGGCCTTGCCGATTTCCCCGGAGCACTCGAAGCAGTCCATGGCAAGGTTATCCATGCCCCGCATAAGAGAAAGATTATCCGCCGCATTGCCGAATTCGGGCATACCCACCAGAAAGTTTCCTTTGGCGTTTTCCGAAAGATGAACGGTGATATCCCAGATTATTTTCCACCATTTATTGTGTTCCTCATCAAACTCCCATTTCCAGGTTTCCCAGTTTTCTATAATATTGGAATACCACACGCTGTTTTTTCTGAAACCGGGGACACTGCCAAAAAAAGCCGCCGCGGCGCTGGCCCCCCAATTAACATAGGTAGCGGGAATCGCCTCTCCGCCGAAGTAGGTATTTTCAAACCAGAATTTCATGCGCTTGAGGTTTTCTTCCGGATCTGTCCACCATTTTTCAATGGCAGCGGTATCATCATCAGAAAAATCTTTCATATTACCGGTCCAGGGACCGTGCTGCAATTCCGGAAACTGCGCGCTTCCGTCGGTCCGGGGAGCAAAAACCGCCATTAAAGGACGGTCTATATCTTCTCCTTTCCAGAATGCTGTTAAATTTTCTTTTGCCTTATCCCAATCGGACTTGTAGTACATCGCGTTCTCCTATATGCCTGCCGCGGCTGCCATGATTGCGTGTTGATCCATCCCGCCTTTTTTAAATTCTCCGTTAAGCCTGCCCTCGCTCATAACCAGTATCCGGTCACACATACCGATTAATTCAGGCATTTCACTGGAGATAAATAAAATCCCCACGCCTTTATCGGTGAGCTTTCTCATCAGCGAGTAAATCTCACTCTTTGCGCCCACATCCACCCCTCTGGTGGGTTCATCCAGAACAAG
>JAITNM010000126.1 GCA_031290475.1 Treponema sp.
AATTGATAGAAGATGTCCCCCCCTTCGGAATCCAGCATGAAGGTAACTTCCGGCCGGCCGTCCAAATTGTTCCGTTCCACCAGGGCGCTCCTGATATGGTTCCCGTCAAGGCCCACTTCCCTGCGGATGGCGGTATACCCCGTCCGCTCATCCAGGCCGTACTGATCCTTGGCGTAGACCCCCCGGATAATCACCCCGTCGGGTACAATCGAAGGGTCAAGGAGGTTTCCGGTGTTGTCAAAGGTGGTGGTGGGATGCTGGATATAGTAACTGTTAAAAATCGCGGCAGCTTCGGAATCCACTAAATGGAAGGCAAGGCCGCCCCGGCCCATGATAATCGAATTGATCCGTTCCGGATCCGCGGTGCCGGGGATTTCCACGTAGATCTGGTCCGCTCCCTGACGGCGGATTACCGGCTCCGTAAGGCCGAAACGGTCGATACGGCTGTTAAGAACATCCAGGGCGCGGGTAACCGCGTCTTCCCGGTCCGTCTCGGTTAAAGGCCGGCCCAGTTTTTCCTGCAGGGCGTCCAGGTCCGCCTGGAGGATGATGCTTAAGCCCCCGGAAAGATCCAAACCCAGCTGGACCGCGTTTTTTTGCAGATCTTTAAGGGCGAAAATATCCTTCCGGTACTTACCCTCTATGGCGTTCAGGGTTTCCTGGCGGTTCCCGAAAACCGAGAGTACCGTTGCGGCATCCCATTTTTCCGGGGCGGGCATTTTCGCATCCTTGGCCAGTTTTTTTGCCTGGGTAACCAGGAAAGAAAGATTTGCCGGCGTCTCCTCCCCGTTGCGGGCGGCGGCAATAAGAGCTTCCAATCCCAGTTGGGCCGTTTGGGTAGAATACTCCTTAATTTGCTCCCGGGAACCCAGGGCAATTGCCTGGGCTTCCTTAGGCACCATGAAATACCATCGGATTGTGGGGTATAAAAACACAAAACAGATCACCACAATCACCAGGATAAGGATAAACCGATACCGTTTACTCATCTCGTCGCTCCGATAGCACTGTTATTTTGGGACAGCCGAGCCGGTTCCAAAATCTGACATTTTGGAACTGCCTCTGCTTTATTTTCAAGGTAGTTTGTCAATAATGTGTCTACATTATTGACAAACTCTATTTAGATTCTTCAGCCGGTTTTTCACCGTCTTTTGCTTCAATCTTCTCTTCTTTATCGCCCTTCCCTTCGGCGGTAACAGACTGAATAGCCGAACGGCTGAATTCCATCTTGGTATTCTCATCAACCTTGACGATTACCGTACTTTCCTTAACGCTTTGGATAACCCCGTGGAGCCCGCCGATGGTAACCACCTTATCCCCCTTTTTGAGGGCGCTGAGCATCTTCTGGGTATCCTTTTGTTTCTTGTTCTGAGGCCTGATGATAAAAAAGTAAAAAATGACAATGATAAGGGCAAAGGGGATGAGAGTAGTAATGAAAGAACCGGAACCCCCCTCCGTGCCTCCATTGCCTCCAAAACCGCCCATGAGCAAATACATCTTTAATGGATTCATGCTGATAACTTCCTTAATTCTAGAATAGGTATCGGTTAAGCTATCACACAGCCCCTCTCTCGGTCAAGGGTCCCCGTATAACCAGATATCCCGGAAACCGGCGGCGGCGATTTTTTCGGCCAGCAAGGGGATATCTTCGGCGTATACGCCGGGGATGAATACCTGGAAAAGGGAGTCTTCCCGTTCTATTTCCGGGTCCAGGTTTTGCCGGTACAGATCCCGGAAAGCCCGGTTTGCCCACTGCTCTTTTTTGAATGAACCCACGTAGAGCCGGTAAATCTTTCCGTCTCCTACCGGGGGGAGGGCGGGATGAACCGTGACGGTGATTATTTCAGGAAGGGAAGGCGTTGCTGTCCTGTCCCTTTGCCGGGGAGGCTCGCCCTTGGTAACCGAAACGGGCTGCCTTTGGGGAGAGGGCGGCGGAGGACGGAACGTTGCGGTTTGCCGGGGCTCCGCTTCCGGAGGCCCGGCTGCGCTTTCCGGGGCAGGATCGGCGGAAGGCTGCGGGGTAACGGCCGGGGGCTCAACCGGGGGAACAGGCTGCCAGGCATCCCCGGATTGGGAAGACGCCGCGGAACGCCGCACCGCCGGAGGCCGGGGAGGAAGGCTTGCAGGGTCGGGAGGCAGATCCACCAGAGGCCCGCTTTCAGCCGGTTCTTTCCGGACCGGCAATTTTTCTTCATCGTATTGGCCCTGATAGGGAAACTCGTAACTGGTATCGTAATAAAACCGGTTAGGCGCATCCTGGATTTTCCCGTGGCTTTTTTCTTCCCCATCGTTTTTTTCTTCAATTTCTTCAGCGATTGAAACTGAAATTGAAGAATTTGAAGAAGAAGAAACGGCGCCGGAACGCTCAACATGTCCGTCCTGGGTGGCGCAGCTTACCCCGGTTATAAGGCATACTATCAGGGTTAACCCGGTTGATTTCATATCTTAAATTATTGCCGCAGCCAGATTTCGGTTATTCCTAAGGCGCTCAGCCGCCTCGTCAGGGAAGCTACATCGGTTCCGGGGATACCGGGAATGACTATCCGGTTATAGGTTTTGTATTTTTCGTGAACCGGCGACAAACCCGCGTTCCGGAGGATCCGGTACATGGTATCCGCCCCGCTTTTTTGTACAAAGGAACCCACCTGAATCCGGTAGATCTTCCGATCCCCCGCCGGAGGTAATTGGGGGATCACCTTGAGGGGAAGCTGCTCTTCTCCCCGGCCTGTTCCGCCCTGTTGTCTCCGGGCAGTTTCCGCCGCCGAACCGGGATTCGGAGGATAGGCATTTGCCTCGGGACCTCTGGGCTCTACCAGGACCATGAGGTCCCCGTTATTTTCCCTGTTTATGGAGATGACCACGTCGGTACTGGAGGGCACCAGTACCTGGGTAGCAGCCCCTCCGGAAGGGGCGGACGCCGTATTTTTGGGGGGATTCGGCGGCGCAGGCTCCATCGTCATCTCGTTCCAGGAGATTTCCCGGGCAAGAGCGGCCGCCGGCGGAGATCCGCCCGGGATCACCTCGTCCAGTTTCCAGTCTGAATTAAGCGGTCCGGTGGCGGTAAAATACACCGTTACCGCCTCGCCGCGAGCAATATCCAGTTCAGTTTCTTCCGAAGGAAGGTAGAGGGGGTTATCCCCTTCCAGAAAGGTATAGCCGTCTCCGGTAGGGCCTTCGTAGGTCAAAGACATTTTAAAATAACCGGATTCCCCTATTTCACCGTGTAAATCGCGCCACATAACAAGTTCTTCAAAAATTAATTCTTCATACTCATCCAAATCCACCGGCCGGAACTCAGTCTCCGGTTCGGCCTCCGCTGCCGGCGGGGTTCTTATTGCCGGCTGTTCTCTTGGCTGGCGGTTCTCCCGGGCATTGTCATTCCGGTTAACCCCGGCTTCGTCCGGCCGCGCCGCTGTTTGGGGCGGATCTTGCCGGACTTCTTGTTTTGCGTCTTTTTTCCCCCCCGCGGCCAGCGGGACAGGAACGGTAAAAACCATAAGAATACCCAAGATAACCCCGGCTTTAAACCATGTGCGTCCGCCTATCATCATAAAAACCCCCTTTTAAAAACCTGGTATTACAAAACAACGGAACGTTTAACCACTACCGTGGGGAAAACCCCAAACAGGCGATCCAAAGAAGATGTTACGGTAAGGGACGATCCTGAAAATTTGTTATACACTTCCACTACCGTTTCCAGTTCCCCAGGGTTCTTGGAATAGACAGCCGAAGAATAGGCGGCCCGGAACAGGCCTTTTTCAGCCAATTCCCCGGTAGAAAGTGAGCCGTATCGTTTTCTGGCTTGGCCATCTACCACCGCCACCGGACCATCGTAACCGATGGTGAAGATAAAATCCTCTCTGGAAAGCATTGAACCTCCAAACCCCGACAGACTGCTTAGAATCAGGCGGGAGAAAAATCGTTTTTTCCTACTCCGCAGGTGGGGCAGACCCAATCATCAGGTATAGATTCAAAGGGCGTTCCCGGGGCTATGCCGCCGTCAGGATCCCCTTTGGCGGGATCGTACTCATAGCCGCAAACATTACATACATACTTCTGCACAACCGGCCTCCTGGTTGAATGAGCTTGTCCCAAAGCCATCGAACCAAAGGTTCGCGTTTTGGGACAGCCCCGGATATTTTAAACAAGCGGGAAATACATTCCTGCTCATCTATAATTCTAATGAAGAATTATGGAGAAAACAAGAAACAAGAGTAATCTTAGATTGAGAAAAACAGCCGGCGCTTTGATTTTCCTGCTCTAATGCGTTACAATCTTAATAAATTATGGAGGCAATTACATGGCAAATAGTATTAAGACCGTAAAAGACGTTGATCTTAAGGGCAAACGGGTCATTATGCGGGTGGACTTTAATGTCCCCATGAAAGACGGCCTTGTCCAGGACGATACCCGTATCGTGGCCGCTATCCCCACCATCAAATATATTTTGGATCACGGCGTTAAGAGCCTCACTCTGATGAGCCACCTGGGGGATCCTTCCAAGGACGCGAAGAAGGCCAGGGAAAAGGCCGAAAAAGACGGCAAAGCCTTTGATGAGGCGGCCTATATCAAGGGAAAGCACCGGATTGCGCCGGTGGCCGCATACCTTTCCTCAAAGCTCGGGAAGCCCGTGATCTTTGCCGGGGAAGATGGGGATTACGGCAAGAAGGCCTTTATCGAAGCCCAGGGGGACGGGGCTGTTATCATGCTGGAAAACACCCGCTTCCACAAGGAAGAAACCTCCAAAGAGGGGGCGGAGCGGGATAAACTGGCCCGGGAACTGGCATCCTACGGCGAGATTTTTGTAAACGACGCCTTCGGGACCGCCCACCGGGACCATGCCTCTACGGCGTCTATAGCCAAGTTTGTACCCGTGTCGGTGGCGGGCTTTTTGATGGAAAAAGAGGTGAATTACCTGGAGCCCATTGTCACGAGCCCCCAGAAGCCCCTGATTGCCATCATCGGCGGGGCCAAGGTTTCCTCGAAGATAGCGGTCCTGGAAAGCCTGCTTAAAAATGCCGGCGCCCTGGTCATCGGCGGCGGCATGGCTTATACCTTCCTGAAAGCCCAGGGGCGCAAGGTCGGGAAGTCCCTGGTGGAAGACGATCAGATCGACACCGCCAAAAGCATCCTGGCCGCCGCCCAAAAGGCGGGCGCGGAAATCGTCCTGCCCGTTGATCACATCGGCGCGGAGACCTTTGACGCCGGCGCCAAACCTGTCCCGGTGGATGGTATTGATCTGCCGGACAACCTCATGGGCCTTGACGTGGGACCGAAAACTATAGCCAAATACAGGGAAGTCCTTTCCAAAGCGAAGACCATCGTCTGGAACGGCCCGGTAGGAGTGTTCGAATTCGACGCCTTTGCAACGGGCACCGAAGAAGTGGCTAAACTGGTCGCCGAGTCCACCGGCAAGGGCGGCATCACCGTGGTAGGCGGCGGCGATTCGGTAGCGGCGGTGAACAAATTCCACCTGGCCGATAAGATGAGTCATGTCTCAACCGGCGGCGGGGCGTCCCTGGAACTGCTTGAAGGTAAGAAATTGCCCGGTATTGAAGTGTGCCGGGGGTAAGGAAAACCAATTCGACTTTGCGGTTAAAATCCAATAGTTTTATTTTAAGGAGCATATATGAGCAGATCATACTACATCGCGGGTAACTGGAAGATGCACAAAACACGGGCGGAGGCGGCGGAACTTGCCAAGGCCCTGGCCGCCCGGCTTAAGGGCGGGAAGCACAAGTACCTGGTGGCGCCCAGTTTCACCCTGATTGAAACCGTGGCGCCCATTGTCAAGGGAAGCAATATCCGGCTCGGGGCCCAGAATATGGCCGCCGAAGAGCAGGGCGCCCATACCGGGGAAGTTTCGGTATTGCAGCTTAAGGACCTCGGGGTCCAGACGGTCATTCTGGGCCACAGTGAACGGCGGCATGTTTATAAGGAAGATGACGGGCTGATCAATAAGAAGGTGCTGCTTGCCCTGAAACACGGCTTGGAGGTGATCCTCTGTGTGGGAGAACTCCTGGAAGAACGGGAAGCGGGCAAGGCGGAGGCGGTCTGCGAAACCCAGACCGTAGAGGGCCTCAAGGGCGTAGCTCCGGCGGACCTGGACCGGATCGTCATTGCCTACGAGCCCGTGTGGGCCATCGGTACCGGTAAGACCGCCACCCCCGAAGACGCCGACGCCATTCACGCCTATATCCGGAAGGTGGTTGGGAAACTCTACGGTCCCTCCGAGGCGGATAAGATCATCATCCAATACGGCGGTTCCGTAAAGCCCGAGAACGCGGCCCAGCTTATGGCAAAAGAAAACATCGACGGAGCCCTGGTGGGCGGCGCGGCCCTCAAGGCGGATTCCTTTGCGCCTATCGCTCAATTTGATTCGTAGCGAGGGTACATACCCCGCTGCTTGCGGCGGGGTTGTTGATTAGGAGCAAAAATTCACAGGTCCGATAGGTCCTATACACCTATCATTATGGCCGGCATGGCCGCGCTAAAGCCATACCGGTTACATTAATAAAATGAGTCATTCCATGGCGGGCAATTATCAAGATTTAAAAAAAAACAAATTACTCGATAAACTTGCGGTGCTTTTCTTTTCGGCTGCCGCGCTCCTGGTGCTCTTTATTGCGATTACCGTCGGCTCTCTTACCCGCTTAGTTACATCCTACTATTTTGACGCCCTCTCGAGCCGGCTCCTGGCGGACGCAAGAGCCGCGTCTAAACTGGTTGATGCGGAAGAACTGGGGGAACTCCGTTTGCCGGAGGATATGGAAAAACCCGTTTACGCCGGATTAAAAGAACGGCTTATACGTTTTGGACAAGAGTACAATCTGGAATTTGTGTATTACTACTATATAAACGATGAGGGGAAGATCCAGCCTATTATCGACAACGATACGACCGAAGACGCCTATACCCTGGAAACCGAAGCCCTGGAGATAGAACCTGATGTTCAGGAGGTTTTTGATACCCGCGCGGCTGTCTGTACCGATTTTGGGAGCTATTCCATAGGCTGGACAGGTTTCCTTTCCGCCTTTGCCCCGGTTTTTGACGATTATGGGAATGTTGCCTTTATCGCCGGGGTGGACATTCTGGATACCGAACTGGTCAGGACCCGTAATCTGAGTTTTGTGCTTTCAATAATGCTGGTTATTTCCCTGGCATTTCTTATCGGCGCGGGGTTCTCGATCTTCTTTCACTACCGCAGCAAGGAGCGGATTTTTATCCGGCGTTTCAACCAGCAGGAGCTCATGTCCATTCTAACCCGGACTTTCATTTCCGCCAGGGATACTTCGGAGCTCATCAATAATGCCCTCAAATTTACCGGGGAATTCCTCAAGGTCAGCCGTATGATCATCAGTATAGCCGAGCGGGATACGGCCGTAAGCCACGCCGCTTATGTGTGGTGCGCGGTGGATACCATAGTTCCCGCCCCTACCAAGGAAGGGCTTAACAGCATCATCAACAGTTTCCCTAAAGAGGAACCGGCGGACGGGGTAATCCCCACCATTTTTTGTAACAATACCTTTGATGATCCGCAGTACGGGGTGATGCAAACCGTGGGGGTCAAATCGTTTATCATGGCCCCCCTCTACGTGGACCGGCAATTCTGGGGGGTGCTGGTTTTTGAGGAATGTCTGCGTCAGCGGAATTGGAGCGAAAGCGACCGCCAGCTTGTGAGCACCGTATCCAGCGTTATCGCCGGCGCCGCAATCCGGGACATGCGGGAGCGGGAGCGGGACGCCGCTTTGGAACAGGCAAAACGGGCCAGCCAGGCCAAGAGCGATTTCCTGGCAAACATGAGCCATGAAATGCGCACCCCCATGAACGCCATCATCGGGATGACTATGATAGGTAAATCTTCAAAAGATATTGAAAAGAAAGAGTACTGTCTTGATAAAATTGAGGATGCCTCCGCCCATCTTCTGGGGGTGATCAACGATATTCTGGACATGTCCAAAATTGAGGCCAACAAGTTTGATCTTTCCCTTGATGATTTTAACTTTGAGAAGATGCTCCGGAAAGTAGTAAATGTGATTAACTTCCGGGTTGAGGAAAAACAGCAGATCTTTAATGTCCGCATCGACCGGCGTATTCCCCGGACTTTGTACGGCGACGATCAGCGTCTGGCCCAGGTGATAACAAACCTGCTTTCCAATGCGGTTAAATTCACCCCGGATATGGGGACCATTACCCTGGACGCAAGCCTTGAGGACCACCATGAGGAAGGGATCTGCGTTTTACGGATCAGCGTTACCGATTCGGGCATAGGGCTGTCGGAAGAGCAAAAAAACCGGCTCTTTAAGTCCTTTGAACAGGCCGAGACCGGTACCGCCCGGAAATACGGCGGTACGGGATTGGGGCTCGCCATTTCCAAACGCATCGTGGAAATGATGGGGGGTACTATCCGGGTGGAATCGGAACCGGGCAAGGGCGCCGTCTTTATTTTTACGGTGAAGCTGCAAAAGGGTAACGCCTTGGGAGAGAGCCTCCTCTCCCCGGGGGTCAACTGGGCAAACTTGCGGGCATTGGTGGTGGACGATTCCCGGGATATCCTGGACTACTTCCGGGAAATCGCGGATCAGCTGGGCTTCTCCTGTACCGTGGCGGAATGCGGGGAGGAGGCCCTGGCCGTCATAAAAGAACAGGGGCTTTTTGACATCTACTTTGTGGACTGGAAGATGCCCGGTATGAACGGTATTGAGCTTTCCCATACGATCCGGGAACTGACCGGGGACGTGGCCCGTAACCCGGCCGGTTCAAAACCATCGAAATCGGTGGTAATCATGATTTCCGCCGCGGAATGGAGCAATATCGAAGAAGAGGCCAAAGAGGCGGGGGTGGATAGATTCCTTGCCAAGCCCCTTTTCCCCTCGGTTATTGCCGATGTGGTCAATCAGTGCCTGGGGGAGGCCGCCTCTTCTTCCGCCGTGTCCCGGGAAGTGAAAATTGACGAGCTTCCCATAGACAACTTTGAGGGCCGGTGGATACTCCTGGCGGAGGATGTGGAAATCAACCGGGAGATCGTGCTTTCCCTCCTGGAATCAACCCGGCTGGGGATCGACTGCGCCGAAAACGGCCTGGAGGCGGTCAGGCTTTTCCGGGAAAACCCGGAAAAGTACGATATGATCTTTATGGATGTTCAGATGCCCCAAATGGACGGCTACGACGCAACCCGGGAAATCCGGGGATCCTCCCTGTCCAGGGCGAAAACCATTCCTATCATTGCCATGACGGCCAATGTTTTTAAGGAGGACATTGAGAAGTGTTTAGCCGCGGGGATGAACGGCCATGTGGGAAAACCCCTGGACCTGGAAGATGTGATGATCCGGCTTCGGAAGTACCTTGTACTCCCGAACCAGGCTTAAAAGAGATTAAAGCGAGAGGCTCGAAAGGCAGATTTTTTTTATCGCCAGAGCGGAATGCATTAATATACATTATTGTTGTTTCTCCGCTGTGGGCGGAGATTAAGAAGAAAGATAATAAGGAGTGAAGTATGAAAAAAATTATGCTGTCTCTTTTAGCGGTGTGTTGCGCCGTATCCCTGGCCTTCGCCGGGGGCGCCCAAGACGCCAATACCGTTGCCATTGGAGCGGTTTTCCCCCTTTCCGGTTCGGTAGCCTTCTACGGCACGGAATCCAGAGACGGTATTCTCCTGGCCATTGACGAGATTAACGCCGCGGGGGGCCTTTTGGGCAAGAAGCTGGCCCTGATTGCCGAAGACGATGAAGGAAATGCCGAAAAGTCGGTCAACGCCTTTACCAAGCTTACCACCCGGGACAAGGTTCCCTATGTCCTTGGCTCCAGCACCTCAGGGGCCACCCAGGCGATGACCGCCCTTGCCCAGCAGAACAAGGTCATCCTGATTTCCCCCTCGGCCACCAATACGGCGGTTACCCGGACCGGCGACTATATCTTCCGGGCCTGTTTTATCGATCCCTTCCAGGGCATAGTGGGCGCCGACTTTGCCTATGATACCCTGAGGAGCCGCCGGGGGGCGATCCTCTACGATGCCGGCGCGGACTACAATACCGGTCTTGCCGATTCTTTCCGCAGGCAATTCCTGGCCCGGGGCGGCGCAGTCGTCGCCGATGAAGCCTATCAGTCCGGCGATGTAGACTTTAACGCCCAGGTTACCCGTATCAGGGCGGCCAGCCCCGACGTTGTGTACCTTCCCAACTATTATAACGATGTGGCCCTCCAGGCAAACCAGCTCCGGCAGCAGGGTATTACCTGCGCCCTGGTAGGCGGCGACGGCTGGGATGGGCTTATCGACAATGCCGGGGACGAGGTGCTCAACGGTTTCTGGTCCGCGGGTTTTGCCTCTGATACCACCGACCCCAAGGGTCAGGCTTTTGTGAAGGCCTTTAACGCGAAGTTCAACAAAACCGCTTCCCAGTTTGCCGCCCTGGGCTATGATACCATGATGCTGGTAGCCGACGGCGTTAAGGCCGCCGGGACCTTTGACGCCGTCGCGGTAAAGACCGCCATGGCGAAGATCGACGGCGCCTATGTTACCGGCAATATCCGGTTTGATGAAAACCGGGACCCCATTAAAGGCGCGGCGATCCTTGAAATCGTCAGAAAGAGCGGCAAACTGGCCAACGCATACAAAACCACGGTAAACCCGAAATAAGGGAGCAAGGGAGCGCTGTTCCGTTTTTGAAGCGGCTTAGGATCATTTTTTCATTGCTGTTTTAGAATTTACCGTGTATGATACGTAATGGCATTTTTTTGCTATTAAACGTTGTAAGAAAAAAGGAAAAACACATGAAAAAGAGTATTTCACTCGCAGCCTTGCTGCTTCTGGCGGTAACAGTTGTCTTTGCCGGCGGCAAAGCCGACGGCGACACCGTGAAAATCGGCGCCGTCTTCGCCCTTTCGGGCCCCGTGGCTTTCGGGGGCATCCAGGCCAGGGCAGGCGCCCAATTGGCGGTGGATGAACTCAATGCCGCGGGTGGAATCCTGGGCAAAAAGGTGGCCCTCATTTCAGAGGATGACGAAGGGGACCCCGCCAAGTCGGTCAATGCCTTCAACAAGCTCACCACCCAGGACAAGGCCGCATTCATCGTGGGTTCCAACATTTCCGGGACCACCATGTCCATGACTGCCCTGGCCCAGCAGCGGAAGGTGGTCCTCATCACCCCCACGGGCACCAACCCCAAGGTCACCGATGCGGGGGATTTCATCTTCCGGGCCTGTTTCATCGACCCCTTTCAGGGCGTGGCGGC
>JAITNM010000136.1 GCA_031290475.1 Treponema sp.
CCTTCAATACAGATGGAATTAACCAGATTGATTACCGGCGCGTCATTGGCGAGTTTGTCCAGGGAGAGGCGGGAATTATCCTGTTTTTCCCCGTTTTCCCGCGGTTCACGGACGGCTTCTCCCATTTTGCCGCTGAGCCAGGCGGACAGTTCTCCTGTTTCCAAACAAATAAAATTAATATCTGTGTGGTGAAAATTGGAAAGTCTGTTTATCAACTGGGGCGGTGTTTTTCTGGTAACACCTATTGTCGCGGTCTCCTCGTCTTCCCGCAGCTTGATCGCATCCCAGGCTCCGATAAATTCCATCGAATACTGATCCTGTCCTTCCGGAATGGGACTAAACTGCCGTAAAGTGCCGTCTTTAATGATCATTTGCCGCGCTCCTGAATAAAAGTCCGATAATAACGTTCAAGGCGCCGGTTTATATCCCGGTCTTCATCTTCATCCATGACAAGATAGGGAACAATGTAAATTACAATTTCTGTTTTTTCTTTAGTGTCCGACGACTCGCCGAACAGATTTTTGAGCAGCGGAATATTTCCCAAAAAGGGAACCCTTTTGCGTGTTTTATCCGTAGCTTCCTTGATGAGGCCGCTCAGGACCACGGGCTTTCCCGAAGGGGTACGAATATGGGTGTTCACCACCCGCTCGGAGGTGGAAGGAATCGCGGCGGAATCACTTGAGGGGTTGTTGTTCTGCTTGGACACTGTTGCGTTCACCGACATAGTGATCATGTTGTCGCCGGACACCCAGCCGTTCAGCGCGACAATAAGGCCGGAACTGATCTCCCGGGTTACCCCGGTGCGGCTCAGGTTTCCCGTATCGGCGTCCACCTCGAATTCCTGGTAACGGTAGGTGTCGGTATTCTGAAAGCGTATCTCCTGGCCCGAAAGCCCGTTCAGCGTGGTATCGGCATAGACCTGGGCGAGATTCTCCCCAAGCTGGCCGCTCAGGTTCAGGGCAAACTGATAGCCGAACTGCGCGACCACGTCGAAGCTCAGATTCATCACATTGGCAAGGCTCCCCAAAAACGAGGTGCCCGGAGACGCGCCCGCTTCGGCATTGGAAGCAGTAATACTGTTACTGATTCGTTTTTCGTTATTTTTCATATATTCGATAACCAAAAGCTCATAGCGGATTTGAGGTTTGGGCTTGTCGATCTTTGCCAGTTCCCGGATAAAGAGTTCCCGCTTTTCCCGCTGGCCGGTGAAAAACAGTAGATTCGGATACCCCGAATCGCTTAAATCATCTTTAGTTACCGAGGGGGGCAGGTTCTTCAAGAGTTCATCGATCTTTATGTATTTAAGTTCCACCGGATACCCCTCGTCCTTTTTATCCACAGCGGCAATATAGGCGGTAAGCGCGGCAATGCTTTCGCCGGTGCCCTGAACGACAAGGGTGTTGGAACGCGGTACTATGGCAGGGGCGATGGGCAGTAATTTTTGGGGCGCCATGGAGAGAAAATCCTGAACGCCTAAGTATTTTAATTCAAAACGCTGGTACTGTAAGCCGGTGGCGGGCCGATCGATAGTTTCCAGAAATTTCCGGACAGGGGTTATCTCTTCGAGAGTACCGGTTAGAATAATCGTATTGGTACTCTTGTCGATTTTAAACAGATTATTCCCCGCGTACTCCGCGGGCAGCAGGGAAGGAAATTCCTGGGCCGGAATATGACGCAGGGGAACTATTACCGTCTCTTTTAGTTTTTTAAGTACATCCCGGCGCTGGAGTTCCACGATATAATAAATGCCGTTATTAAGCACATAATCGGCGTTTCCCTGTTCCAGAATAATTCTGAGCAGCCCTTCAAAGTCCTTGTTGGAAAAGTAGAGATTATCGAGAACACTGTCGGCTTTTGTCAGAACCGAATACTCCTGTTCTCCGGTTTTAAAAAGCTCCGCCAGAATCTCCTGGAAACGCCCCCGATCCAGGGTCAGCGAGTAACGGTCCCCTTCGCGGATGATATGTCCGGGTTGCACGGACGCCGGCTTTGTTTCCGCAGTCCCCGCGGGCACTCGCTGAATATAGTACCATGCCTCGTCTTCTACCAAAGTAAAACCCGATAATCTGAGCATGATAATATCCAGCGCTTTTTTAACTTCGAGGTTATTAATATCCACGGTAAGGGAAAGTTTTGGCAAAGGGTCGTAAAGAATCGATGTGTTGAGAGTTTTTGCCAGGGCTTTAATGAGGCTTTCGATGTCGACTTCTTCCGCCCGCAGGCTTATTTCGTTTCGGGTCTTGTTGTAATCGGAATTGATTCTGGAAACCCGGATAACATTACCATCGCGTTTGTAGTAGAGTTTGTATCCCGACAGAAACACTTCCAGGGCTTCCATAAGATCCGAATCGGTAAAATGAAAAGACGCGTTTCCGCTCACGGTTTCATCCGGCAGGATGGAGGTTCCTGAAACTTCCGCCAACACCATGAGGATATCATTGATGCTCTGATTCCTGAAATCCATGGATCTGATCTGCTGAGCATGGCCTATGGCGGTACTTATGAGAAACAGTACTACACAAAACATAACGGTAATTCCATACCGCATATCACGCGGGGGGTTGGCCGGGACCTTGGCCCGGACGTAGGGGGGGCCACGACGGCCTGCTTGCGGACCGGAGGTCCGCTCCCCCGCAGCAGGACTTGCGCAGCAAGTCCGACGGTAACTGGCCCCCCCTCTTATCATTACTAAAAACATAACGTAAATCCTAACAAAAAAAATTTTATATGATAGTATCATCAAGTTTTCCCCACGACATTTCCTGGCAATTTGATTGTACGGCTGACAGCCGCACCGGCAGCGCTCTTCAAATGAATTTCAAAATTGACGGGCCCGCGTTTCTTTTATCACTCTATATATTAATAGGGGAATCACTTGCCGTTTTGCTTTAATCGGGAGCGAAATTTTTTAA
Source organism: Treponema sp. (assembly GCA_031290475.1). Classification (GTDB taxonomy): domain Bacteria; phylum Spirochaetota; class Spirochaetia; order Treponematales; family Breznakiellaceae; genus JAITNM01. The sequence goes on from JAITNM010000136.1 coordinate 2,913, forward strand.
AAAATTTTCAAAAAAGTGACAAAAATACCTGTCCGGGGAGGATTCCGGCGCAAGAATACAAAAAGGGGACGGCGATGAAGGTTCCGGCGCTTAAAAAAGGGGCAAAGGGAATGGCGTCCCTTTTGCGGCGCAGCAGAGACAGGAATAACGCAGCCAGGAGGGCCAGGACAGAGGCGGTAAGCAGGGCGGCCAAAATTCCGGGGAAACCGCACACAAGGCCGATAACGGCCGCGAATTTTACATCACCAAAACCGAGACCCCGGGTTCCGAAGGCGATGCAGAAAAAAAGGGCAAAGGCGAATAGGGAAGCGGCGAGAAAAAGCGGCACTGTTTCGGGCGAGTGATATAAACGGATAACGAATATAAGAAAAAAGCAGGAAACAGAAAGTATATCGGGAATACGCCGCGTTTTGATATCAATGATAGAAATAGGAAGAGAAAAACCCAAGAAAATGATAAACGGCAGCAAAAAGCATTTATGATTCATGATCACTTAAAGAGATAATACTATTTTGTAAATAAGGCAAGGAAAATAATTACGAAAAAATTAAAAAAAATCAGCTCCGATTGAAGCAAATTAGCGGACAACACCATATATAACTAGTAGTGAAATAATTTTCAAAAACTCTTAACGCCAGAAGGAGGCTGTTATGCACAGGACTATAAGAAATTTGCTTACCGGTTTGTATCTGCTTCTTGCCGGAACGGTTCTTTTTTGCCAGGAATCTTTTCCGGTATTTTATCCCGCGGGGGGATTCCCGGCGCCGGGCCGTGTAAGCGGGCTAAAGGTACTTCAGGACGGTATGGGGCATGCGTATGTCCTGTATATCGAGGACGGCCAATTCCGTATTCTTAAGGCGGACGGCCGGGGCGCACTTGAGCCATATCAGGCCGAAGGGCTTGACGCGGCTATTTACGGCGCCCGGCAATTGGAACTTTCCGGTTTTGGAATTAACCAGCATGCCGCTTTTATCGGCGGAACAAACGGAAGCGAGGGCATTTTTGTATTGGGTCTTGATTCGGAGGGCGCGTTGCGCTGCTACCCGGTTCCGGAAATTCAAAATCTTGGTTCCATATCCAGATACTTTATCACTTCATCATCGTCAAAAGGCGCCGCGGTATTCTTGCTATCAGAGGGAAAGCTGAGCTGTATCGCGGGGATTGATGAAACGGGCAATATCCCGGTGTATCACGCGATTACCGGAAACGATGAACAAATTGAAGGGGTGAACGGCCTCGATCTGATGGCGGACTTCCGTTATCCGCTGGGGCGCGGCTGGTTCACCCTGAACCGGGACGAAAAACGGGAAGCGGTCTTTTTTTCCCTGGATAACAATTTTTTAATTTCCCGAAAGAGTATTGGTCTCTATGAAGGGGATCTCAAACTACTAAACAGTATGAATATTGACGGTGACAGTATTACTACGCTAATCAACGGCGCAGCGGTTGAGGTATACGAAGCGGAAGGAACGGGATTCTCGCGGAAACAGGCCTTTACCGCGCCGGAAACGGTTTTCCGCTATGATATTCCCTTTGAATCTTTCGGACTTCTCTCCGCCGGCAACGAAAATACAGGAATACTCTACGGCTTAAAAAATACCGGAACTAACGCTCCTCTGTTTGAAACGTGGCTTGATTCCGCCGGCAAAAACGAACCGGTACTGCTCTACGGGAACGCGGATAATCTCTGCCTCGCCGGCAGGAGAGAGGACGCATGGTATGTGATGTACCTCAATTCACAGGGAACAATTACCGGGGAGGAACGGCTGGAGGGAATTGGAGCCGGGGAAACGCTTTTTGCCTCCGGTACATCGAACGGGCGATTCAGGCTGTATTTTTTCGCGCAGGATCAGGGAATTATTACGATCTATGAAAAACATGATACAGACTGGTATGTACGGAATAGGGCGGAACTTCCCGCCGAAATTGCCGGAGAAGAAATAAACTGGAATGAAGCCGCGGCGGATCATCCGCTGTTGCTTGAGGATCGCCTTATTCCGGTAAACGCAAAAAATGGAACTTTGTTTTTTGAAACGGAGACCGGCCGGATCAGTCTACTGGAAAACAGTATGCTCCACGCAAGCCGGAATATTAACGGAATCATATACTGCGCGATTCATAACGACGAAAAAATCACACTGTACCGCCTTGAGGAGGCAAATTGATGAAAGGAATCCTAAAACGCCTTGCGCCGCTACTATTGTTTTTTGGCTTCATCACGATGCAGGCTTTTTCCCAGGGACGGCCGCTGCTTGTCTATGATATGGACTGGAGAGGGGAGTTAATCATAACCATAACTCTGGAGGAAGATATTCCATGCAAGCAGGTCATAAAAAACGGACAGACCAAATACTATATTGACAGGATTTCCTCGTACGGCATTGATATGGTAACCAACAATATCCCGGCCGATATAAAATATGAAGCCCAGGTTAGTACG
>JAITNM010000226.1 GCA_031290475.1 Treponema sp.
AAAAACGACCGCACACATAAATACAATCAACAACCTTGCCCTGAAGGGCGAGGCATCAAACCCTTTGCTAACAATAAAAAAAGATAATGTTGCGTGTTTCATATTTAAAACATACTAATTTGAAGTAAAAAAGTCCAGAAAAGGGCTGTCCTAAAAGTCGAATTTCTTGGACATTTCCTCTAAAAACTACAATAAACTGTAATAAACTGCAATTCCAGAGCCCCTATTGCAAGGGATGTCCGGCAAGCAAGCTTCCTGGACACGCCCCGGCTAACGGCGAGCTTTAATGTTTCGGCAGAACCACGCTGTCTTCCTCCGCGCCCCCGTGCCTCCGTGTGGCCTTCGACAAGCTCAGGCGCCGGTTGATTAGCCTGTCGAAGCACCCCCTTACGGCGTTCTCGCTCAGGATGGGGAGGTTCCAGGACGCTTACGCCTGTATTGAGGTGCTCAACATGGCCGTAAGCAGGACCTGTCTATGGACACCGGCACGGACCGGGCAGCTGCACCGGAGGCCTCCAGAACAGACGTTCCTTTGCACACACTGCCTGAAAGTGCCTGACAGGCGGCCGGCGGGTGAAGGGCGTGTATGGCGCTACTTCACCCGCTATTTCTACTCCTTAACGCCGCCCACATTGAGACCGACAACAAAATACCGCTGCATAAACGGATATATCAGGAGGATGGGTGCGGCGGCGATTACCGTGATGGCAGCACGGATACTCATGGGGGTTATCATCCCTGCGCTCTGCGACATGGCCATTGAAGCGGCGTCCCCGGCACTGCGGGACTGGGACTGGCTGGATTGCAGGTATTCCATCAATTTGTACTGAAGCGTGTGCAGGTTCACCCGGCCTGAATTGTAGATCATCGTATCAAACCATGAGTTCCACGCCCCAACTGCGACAAACAAGCCGACAGTTGCCAATACCGGGAGACACAGAGGTAGCATAATCTGCGTAAAGATAACGAATTCCCCGCAGCCGTCAATGCGCGCCGATTCAATAATGCTTTCCGGCAGGGTACGCATATACGTCCTGATAATGACGAAGTTAAACGCATTGACCATGCTTGGAATGACGTATACCCAAAACGAATTGAGCATACCGAGATTCCGTATCAGAAAGTACGACGGGATAAGGCCGGCGTTTACATACATGGAAAGTATCAGAATGAGCGTAAAGGGTTTCCGTAGAAAGAACTCTTTTCGCGACAGCACATACGCGATCATCGCCGTGAAGAATACATTGGTTACCATGTTGATTACAGTTCGCACGACAGAAACAAAAAAGGCGTGGAAAATAGTTCCGTTTCGGAATATTGACTGGTAATTGTAGAGCGTAAACTTTCTCGGGAACAGCGCAATCCCGCCCCGCAACGTATCGGTCGCTTCGTTAAAGGATACTGCAATGGTATTCCAAAAAGGATAAAGCATGGCTGCGGCGATCAGAAGCAGAAAACTCGTGTTAAGCGTGTGAAATACGATACTCTCAACCTTGGAAGTTGTTCCTGTTTTCATACTAACCTCTCTTCACCGGCGCGCTTGGCGATAGTATTGGCGATAAAAATAAGACTGATGTTTATGATGTTTTTGAACATTCCGGCGGCCGTAGCAAGAGAATAGGAGGAACGCTGCAAGCCGTACAAAAGCACATATATATCAAGAGTGTCTGAGACATCCTGTACCATGCCGTTTCGCAGCAAATACTGCATTTCAAACCCCGCATCAAGGATATGCCCGACACTCATGATCATCATAATGATAATGGTCGGCTTAATCCCCGGCAGGGTAATATGCACCATTTTTTGATAGCGGTTACAGCCGTCTATCTCCGCCGCCTCGTACAACGTCGGATCAATACCGACTATGGCGGCAAGGTAAATGATGGTATTCCAGCCGACCTCTTTCCAGATGTATGTTCCACCGATAATACCCCAGAAATAATCAGGCTTTGCAAGCCAGAGCACCGGCTCTTCAATGACGTGTAAGGCTATGAGTATATTGTTGATGGCGCCGTCCTCCACGGAAAGCATGGTTGCCACAAGCCCGGTAACAATGACCCATGAAAGAAAGTGCGGAAGATATGAAATAGTCTGAATGACGCGCTTAAAAAATACTTTTTTTACTTCATTCAGGAGCAGTGCAAAGACGATGGCGGTAATATAGCCGAGGATCATATTGATCAGGCTCATCGCGAGTGTGTTACGGAAAGCGTTCCAGAACACCTTGTCGGTAAACAAAAAGGTGAACCAGCGCAGCCCGGCCCATTCCTGAGCAAAGAACGACCTGGCCGGTCTGAAATTCTGAAAAGCCATTGTCCAGCCCCAGAGCGGGACGTAGGAAAACAGTATTACATACAGAATAATCGGGACGGACATAAAGAGGAACTGCCGCTGCCGTGCCATCCGGTCACTAAAAAGTTTTTTACGATCTGCGGTTTGTTTCACACATACCTCCAGCAGCAATGGGGGGCAGAAGCCTGCCCCCCAATAGCCGGTTAGTTACTTGTTGCTCCAGGCAGCGATACGTTTGTTCATCTGATCCTGCATATACGCTTCGTATATGGCGATGCCGTTACTGTTCATCTCCTGAACGTATTCAGCCCAGAGCCGCTCAAAGTCTGCGGGAGCGGCAAGAATAACCTGGGGCAGATACTTGCGCATGGTCTGTTCGCAACGCTGGAACGCAATCTGCGCGTCCGAACCATCCGGGGGATTCGGCATACTCCAGGTAGGGAACCAGAGCGCGTTAGGCGCCGGATCTTTGTCCATCAGTTCTGCGTAGCTCGTTACGTCATAGGCGGCCCACAGCTCCTTGTCTTCGGCGCGGGTAAGCGCTTCACGCTCGGGGTAGAAGTTCTCCAGCGAAGTAGGATACCCGTCGCTCCAGGACCCTTCCCATGAAGGGAAATTGTCGCGTACCAGGAGGGCGCGGTTTTGCTCCTGCCATTGCAGATTTTCCCAGTTGTCACGCTGCGCCGGGGTGCGGTAGGGCTCGCCATTGGCGTTGCGCTGCCAATCTTCGCCTTCAATGCCCCACTCAATGGTGAGCTGGACATCTTCGGCCATCAGATCATTCAGGAACCGCGCGATTCTGACGGGATCCTTGGCCTTAATGCTGATCCCAATACCGCGGCCCAGATTGGGAATCGGGACATTGCGGTAGCGGGGGCTGGTGCTCGCATCGAACACGATAGGAAGCGGCGCCATGGTGCGGTTGTACATATTCTGGTCGCGGAGCGCATCATCGCCGTTCTGGAACTGCCAGCGCTGATCGTGTACACCCAAGACACGACCAGAAGAAAGCTTGGCAATGTACTGATCGTAGTTATCCACAAAGCCGGATCGGTCAATATAACCCAGGGCGTTAAGCTCGTTGAGCTTCTTGAACCAGCGCTTGGAAATATCCTGGGTAAAGAAGTTCTTATAGACCGGCGGATTGCCGGTTACCGTCCCGTTCCCTTCATTGGGGAATCCGGCAAGGAAGTTCGGCGGATTCCACAGACAGAAGGCGTGCCAGTCGTAGGTAAGAATGGTAAAGGGAATCGTGGGCTGACCATTAATAGTCGGGTATTTTTTTGCGTAATTGATCAGAAGATCAAAATACTGATCCATCGTTACGACCTTGGGATAGCCCGCTTCCTTTAAGACCTCTTTCTGCACCCAGAGCGCGGAATCCCCGTAATACGGGCTCTGATCCCTGCCCGTGTAGACACCCCAGTTGGTCAGATAGTAGATGTGCCCATCCTCGGAGCGGAGCTGGTCCCAGGTGTCGCCATAGTGGGCGCGGACATTGGGCGCGTACTGCTCAATCAGGTCTTCCAGCGGAATAAGGGCCCCGGCATCAATAAACTGGGTTTCGGAAATCTCGATTATGTCGGGATAGTCCTGACCAGCTATCATAACGCCGCGCTTCTGGGCGATTTCCCCTACCAGGATGTCCCACGCGAAGGTAACGCCGGTTTTCTCCGTGATGTACCGGTACAGCTTGTTGTTGGCGCCCGGCTGTTGCCGCGCTTCCTGGGTGAACACCGAAATCGTGATCGGATACCGGGAATCGTTACCGGCCGCCCCCTGCTGGGATGACGGCCCCCCTTCGGAACATCCTGCCAATACCATGGCGAGTAATGCCCCTGCCAGAAACAAGCACATAAAAGCAGTAGCGCCGCCGCGCTGCTTTGTCCAAATGTTATTGTTATCCTTCATAACAATCTCCTCTTTGCGGCGGCGGCATAGCGCCGCAACCGCGTATAGTCTTCACGCCTCAACGAGGCGTTCTTTTATCACCGCTGCGGTGTAAAATACCATGTAAGGCTTCTTCCCCGTTACGGGACCACAAAGCTCTGGATGGGGCTCCACTCACCCGTGCCCTTCCGGTTCTCCGGCCACATAGACCGTCTTGCCCCGCTGTTCCGGCGGGAAACTGATTAGCTCCATGTGCTTGCTCATGAGCCGGGCGCCGGCCAGCTCCGTTTGCAGCTCCATGGCCAGCATATTCAGGGGGAGAATTTCGCAGCCTGATAGGGGGTCTAATTTTAGCCCGACAGACGGGGGGGGGGGGGGGGGTATTTATGATAGGCCGGGGGCCCGGTTTTACCGGCCAAAAGTTCAGAACTTTCCCCTTATTTCCATGTACCACCATAATGAAAAAATTGTATACCCGGTTCTCGAATATGTCAAGTGCTTTGTGCGATTTTTGTTGATTTTTATGCGATTTTTTCACATTTTCACACGTTTTTTCACTCGGGGATGTTCAACAGACCGCTTACCGGGGCATCTCTCGTTTATAGCGGCGGGGAATGCCTCGGCCGGGTTATTGGGGTGTTTGCGCGGGAGAATACGCCGATGGAGCGGCCCCAATGTCCCGGCGAAAGCCCTTGCCCGTAAAGCTCACCGCGTCTAATGCGGCGTAGGCCCGTTCCCGGGCCTCGGCGGGATTGGCCCCCCAGGCCGATGCCGAAAGGACCCGCCCCCCGCTCGTAACCAGCTCCCCGTCCGCACCGGAGGCCGCTCCAGCCATAAAGAGCCGGGCCCCGGTCCGTTCAAGCCGCGCCTTGTCCACGCTTATAAGATCGCCCCGGCGGTAGGGACCGGGATAACCCTCGGCCACGGCCACCGGCGCAGAGACCGCCCCGGCCTTCCAGGCCAGGGAAAGATCCCCCAGACGGCCCCCCAGCACGGCCCCGCAAAGCTCCGCCAGGTCCGTATCCATAAGGGGCAACACGGCCTGGGTTTCAGGATCCCCCAGCCGTACATTATACTCCAGGAGATAACAGCGGCCCTCCCGAATCATCAAACCAAAGAAGATAAAACCCCGGTAATCAAGACCCTCGGCCTCAATACCCCGAAGGCTGGGCTCCAGAATACGGGCCTGGAAGTCCTGGCAGAGCCCTGCGGAAAAGTCCGGTACCGGCGCAATGGCCCCCATGCCCCCGGTGTTGGGCCCTTTGCCGCCTTCAAACCGGGCCTTGTGGTCCCGGGCGGACACAAAGGGCAGAATCACACCCCGGCCCGGTACCGCCGGACCGGCGCTCACCGCCGCCAGGACCGACACCTCCCGGCCCTCGATAAACTCCTCTATTAAAACGCGCTTCCCCGCATCCCCCAGGGCGCCGTCCCGCATAAAGGCAGAGAGGGCCGCACCGGCCGCTTCCTGGCTTGCGGCCACCACCACGCCCTTACCTGCGGCCAGCCCGTCGGCCTTAATCACCAGGGGCGGGGGATTGTCTGCGGCCCAATGCCGGGCTATCGCGCGGAGGGCCTCCTCGTAATCCTCAAAGGTCCGGGCAAAGCCGGTTCTTACCCCGTATCTTTCCATAAAAGCTTTGGACCAAACCTTGCTTGCCTCCAGTTGGGCAGCCCTGCGGTCCGGGCCGAGGATGGGAAGCCCTTCCGCACGGAACCGGTCCACGATACCTGCGGCCAAAGGCGCTTCGGGGCCTACCAGGGTAAAGGCGGCATCCTCTTTCCTGGCGGCATCCAGCAGGGCGTCTATCCCCTCAGAAGAAGCGGGATCCGCCCCCAGGACCAGGTTCCGGCACTTTGGCTCCCGGTCCGTACCGCCGTTCCCCGGCGCCACGTAGACCCGCTCAACCCTGGGGGACCGGGCCAGCTTCCAGGCCAGGGCGTGCTCCCGGCCCCCGCTTCCGACAATGAGTACATTCATCTTCATTCCCTAAAGTTTACGGGAGCCGGGCTTAACCGCCGGTATCCCTTGCGTGCAGAGCTCGCAGCCAGCGGCCTCCCAGTTGGCAGCCTTGATCGTAGCGGCCGCGTAGAGAGGCCAGGAAGAGGGGGCGCCGGCCGCCCGCCGGTCCACGAGACAGGCCAGGGCCGTTACCCGGGCGCCTAGGGCTTCCAGCGCCGCGGCGGCCTCCCCCGAGGACTTCCCCGTGGTAACCACATCCTCGGCAATGATGATCCGCATCCCCGGCCGCAGCTCAAAGCCCCGCCGCAGACTCATGGCCCCTGTATCGTCCCGTTCGGTGAAAAAGGCGGGGAGCCCCAGTTGGCGGCCCAGTTCCCAGGCCACGATGATACCCCCCAGAGCGGGCCCCACCAGAGCCTCCGCCGCAAGAAGGCCCGTGGCCATGTCCGAGCGGAGCCGCTCCGCCACCGGCGCCAGGGCCTCCGCCGCCCGGTCCGGGTACTGGAGCAGCCGGGCGCACTGAAAATACCGGTCCGAGTGCCTCCCCGAGGAGAGGAGAAAGTGCCCCTCCTGCATAGCCCCGGACTCCCGTAATAGACTGATGATATCCTGCATGGGCACATCATAGCATGGGTTTGTATGTTTGTATAGACTTTCCTTCTACCACGCTGTGTAGCTCCAGGCCCCGCCGGTCAAAGTATACACCCCGGCGCGCTTACCGCCGGTATCATAGAAAGCGTCCAAACCATTGTCAAAAGACTCACTGCCCAAGCGTACATTTGCCGGCATAGTCACGCGCGTCAGTTGATTCTCAAGAAACGCATACGCCCCGATGCTGGTAACGCTACTGCCTATCGTTATACTCGTTAGTTGACTGCCGCGAAATGCCGCTTCCCCGATGCTAGTAACGCTGTCAGGTATCGTTACGCTCGTCAGTTGACTGTCGCGAAACGCATACTCTCCGATGCCGATAACGCCCGAGGGGATGCTGTACTGGCTCCCTTTCCCCGCCGGATAGGCAACAAGCAAGGTTTGGTCCTTGGAAAACAGGACATCATCTATACTGAC
>JAITNM010000251.1 GCA_031290475.1 Treponema sp.
TGCTGCTGATCCCGGTATTCCTGGGCCAGCGAGTTTCGGGACCCTACGGCGCTCGGTTTCTCAGGATGGAATACATTAGGACTCTTAGGCAGATCAATCGCACCCATAGCCGCTCCTTCATTTCATCTTACTGAATAATTAAAGTATCGGGCGCCTCTTTCAAAACTCGATTAGTTTTGAAAAAGCCCCTCAATTAAGTATAAAATATCCAGGGGATTTTTGGCAAGAGCCCTGGGCAATTCCGCTTTCAGCAATTCAAACGAAGACATTGAAATTTTGCCTTAAAAACGTTCCTGGAGGGTTGAACCCCATACCAGCCGAAAACACTCGGCCCAGGGGCGCTGTGATCGTCTGTCATGAGGACCTTCCGCTAACCCTTGCAAGGAATGTTTTTGAGGGTTTCAAGTTCGGCTTGAATTGTGGAAAACGTTTTAATGCTTTCTCCAGTATTTTGAACCGTTTTTTCAAACTCTTCATTGAAAAGAGAAAATATATACAAAGCGCTTTGTCCATAGAGACCGGTTTCATCATCCGCCAGAGACGCGGCTGTCGAAGATTTATAGAACATTTCCATGGCTTTATCCTTTTTTACCGAGTATTTTCCCTCAATCAAATGAACAATTTCTGGAATGATGGTTACCTTTATCAATCCATGCGCCATTTATGACGGCTCCTCAAAACCAGTATACCGCAGATAAGCCAGGGCTTTTTCCGTGGCAAAATATATCTGATCGTTCATTATATCATAGTCATGGGAATAATCTCTATTGCTCCGGCAGGCGCAAACCATTTTAAGCCATTCTGCCGTTGGTTCAGGAAAGTGTATAACCTTTAAATCACGGTAATGGGCTTCATCAAATTCTTGGTATATTTCGGTACTGCTTGCTTCTTTGTGTTCGGCGTAGAGTTCTATGCAAAATGTTATGAAGGATAGTTGGGTCATGGAATTAGAGGTTCCTTTCAGCAAAAACAGTTTCCTGTGCGGATTTTGCCACACGAAGACCGTATTTTTTTATGGCTTCCGCTGTCTCACGGTTAAAATACTCAACTTCTTCCGCTGGAGACATATCCTTAATCTCCTCGTAAATTTGGTCACGAATTGCGTCGAGATCGTCTTCAATGGTGTTTTTATTCTTCATAATCAATTATTTCCTCCGGCCGGCATATAATAATATTGTTATATCCCTGGTTAAAATTAACATATTCTACCATGCGCTTTGTTTTTAGTTTATTTATATGTTTAAAGTTGCAGGATACAATAAAATCCAACCTGTTAATTGAAGCTATGGCTATATGGAGCGCATCAAGGCGTTTCTTTTCGGGTATTCCTTCGTTTTCCAGATAAACATCAGCTAAATGTCGTACATCTTCATTGGGCGGCAATACCACAATTTCATATTTTTTCAATAAACCCAACATATCACTTTTCTTGGGCTCCGGCGCTTTTAAGAGTTCATCCACCGCATATTGTGATGTATAAGCTTCGTAATTCCCCGAGCCAATAGCCTCAAAAAACGCAACTGTAGCAAGGTGAGCATCCCGGTCTTTATCAAAGTAATAATTAAACATCGTGGTTTCAATGTATACTTTTGGTTTATTCATAGTGGGCGGCTCCTGTCTGATTCTTTATCCATAAATTTTGATCCTTTCTCGTGCGGTTGTTCACTCTTACCGAGTATTTTTCCTCAATCAGACAAACAATTTCCGGAATGATGGTTGCCTGTATCAATCCATGCGCCATTTATGACAGCTCCTCAAAACCAGTATACCGCAGATAAGCCAGAGGAACAATCTCTATTGCTCCGGCAGGCGCAAATCATTTCCGCCTTAATCATCCACGCGGACAAAGGCCGCCTTTACGGTATAGCCCGCTCTGGAGTACGGCCTTACCAGCAGGGTAAAGCGGTTTCGCATTTTGTCGAACTGGTAGACGCTGGACCAGTTAATAAACGGCAGGCGTTCAATCACGATGCCGGGAAAATCACATTCAAGGCGGAAAAAATTATTATCGAATGACCAGAAACCGTCGGCCTCCTGGAACATCTCTTCGCCGTTTTGCCTTGTGCGTACCGTGACGGTACAGGTACCGTTGGAGACGAGGATGAGTTCATAGGTGTCGCTGATGGTTTTACCGTAATCTTTGTACGCAACACGCCCCTGCCAGCGGCTGCCGGAAAAGGAATCTACGGATTGGGAGAAAGAGAAGGCTGTAGTAAAAGAAAATATAAAAAAAACGAATATGATTCGCAAGCGGGTCCATACCCAAGAACCCGCTTCGCGGGAGAGCCTTTGGGGCGGTTTTGAGCTCTTTAACAAAATTCCGCTTGGAATTGGCGGAAAAATCGAATATTTCAATGAATTTTTTAAGCGAGATTGAACGGGGCAATAAATGGCCTTATCCTGAAACCCTGCAAAGTCTTGCCGGGGCGCTGGGAATTGAGGTTTTTGAGCTTTTCAAGCCCGAAGACGGCAAAAGAGGCCCCGATTTTGGGGAATATATGAGCCGTTTTTCCAATGACGCAATTATTGCGGTGGAAGAATCGGTGAGAAGGTCTCTGGAAAACGTAAAAAAGCAGTACGGGGGATAAATTTCTTAGGGAAATGCTGATTAACTTGACGCTAATCAGCATTTCCCTATGTATTTGTTCGTTTCACTACGCAAATACCACATTAAAGTAGCACTGATTAACGCTCGGTTGCGTCCGAAACGAAGTTTCGGCAATCAGTGCTTCCTTAGGGACCTGCCCGGTTTGGTACTGCCGTTTGGCGCGGGGCGCTCCCGCCTGCTACAAGGTCCTCACAATCGCTTCGGCGGCGGCGCGGCCGTCGGCTATGGCGCGAACCACGAGGCTGGCCCCGTTCCGGGAGTCTCCGGCGGCCCAGACCTTGGGGTTGCTCGTGTGGAAGCTCCCCTGGGTGCGGATGTTGCCCCGGGCATCGGTTGCAAGGCCGAAGTCCGCCACAACGCCGTCCTGGACCACGTGGGTAAAGCCCATGGCCAGGAGCACCAAATCAGCTTCCAGGTTAAATTCGGTTCCCGG
>JAITNM010000267.1 GCA_031290475.1 Treponema sp.
TGCGGAGTATCGTCGTTGGATAGGAAATTTATTGTACTGCCGGGGTACATACCCCGATTCGAAAATACCGAAGCATTAACCGCTGCAAGCAGCGGGGTATGTACCCCGGCCTCCAATCACGTTACCAGCTTTCTACCGCTTCCGGCAGGGCGCCATGTACTAAATTTCGTGCGTACCCGTTCCTAAAACCCAAAACCAGGCCATTGAAAGGGGATAAACCTTTGGGTATACTTATTACCCATGGCAGTTAATCCGATCTTTCAGCGGCTCTCCCTGCTTACCGGCATTGAAGCCCTTGAGGCCCTGGCTGATACCCGGGTTTCCGTCTTCGGCGTTGGCGGCGTGGGGAGCTGGTGCGCCGAGGCCCTGGTCCGTTCAGGGGTGGGCCATATCAGTATTGTAGACTCCGACACGGTTTGTGTCACCAATATTAACCGCCAGGTTCAAGCGACCTCCGCTACTATAGGGCAGTTCAAGACCGAAGCCCTTAAGGCGCGGCTTTTGGAGATCAACCCCCGCTGCGAGGTGAGGGCCTTTGGAAAAGTGTTTTCCCGGGATCATGCCGGCGAGTTTGCCATAGAAGAGGCGGATTACGTGATTGACGCCATCGACAGCCTGACCCACAAGCTCGACCTGATTGAATACTGTCACAACGCCCAGGCTACCCTCTTCTCTTCCATGGGAATGGCCCAGAAGCTCGACCCTACCCGGCTTAAGACCGCAGACATCTGGGACACCGAAGGCTGCCCCCTGGCCCGGCTCGTGCGGGCAGGACTGCGGAAGCGGGGCTTTACCGGCCACTTTACCGCAGTCTACAGCAGTGAGCGCCTCCCCCTCTCGCCGGGCCTCCAGGCGGCCTGCGGTTCGGCCCGGTGTTTGTGTCCCTCAAGGAACAGCTGCGATCCCGGTGCGCCGGTGGAGTGGTGCTCTTCCAAAAAGGTGATCAACGGAAGCGCCGTCACGGTTACTGCCGGCGCCGGAATGATCCTGGCAAGCCTGACGCTCCGGGACGTTTACGCCAAACATGGGCCGGAAGAGACGCCGCTCGATGCGCCGCTTCCGGCATTGGAAAAAACAGCGCTTTCCGAAACAGCGGCTGTTCACGCCCATGGCTAACCGGTTTCTCCGCAAAGCCAAGGCAAGCCAGGTAGTGCAGAAACTCTGCGCAAAGGCCATCCTTGAGCGGGAACTCATCACCGAAGGGGACCGTATCCTTATCGCCGCTTCGGGGGGCAAGGATTCTACGGTCATGGCCTGGGCTCTTTCGGCGCTGCGTCCGGCGCTGAAAAAAGACTACGCCCTGGAAGCGATGCATATTTCAAGCGATTTTTGCGCCTGCTGTAAAAAACCGGCCCTTCGCGCGCGCCTTGCCGAATGGGGCATCCCTTTTACCGACCTTTACGTCCCCGTTATCGCAAGGCTCAAAGACGGTGAAAAGATGAACTGTTACTGGTGCTCAACCCAAAGACGCACAGAATTACTAAAATATGCCATAGAACATGGTTTTAACAAGATAGCCCTGGGTCATCACCTTGATGACATCATCGAAACGTTTTTCATGAACATGACCGCAAAGGGCGAACTTTCGGCCATGCCGATACTGCTCAAGTACCGGAAGTACCCGGCAAGCCTCATCAGGCCTTTGGGCTATGTGGAGGAACAGCAGATCATCGCCTGCGCCGAGGAAAAGGACATACTCAAGGCGGCCTGTACCTGTCCCTACGGGCTCCGTTCCGCGAGGCGGGATGTGCGGAAGCGTATTGCCGAATTCACCGGAAATTCCGGCGCGGTAAAACGGCGTATCCTCAAGGCCCTGGCATCGGGGGAAAGGGATCTGCTCGCGGAAGGGGACGATGGTGGGGAGCCTTAGCCGGTGAGACTCATCGACATGGGCATCAATTTGATGCACCCCTCCTTTGACCGGGACCGGGAAGCGGTAATCCGCCGGGCGGAAGAGGCGGGAGTATCGCCTCTCATCATCACCGGGACCGGCGTTGACTCAAGCAGGGACGCTTCCTGCTATGCGGAACAATACGGAAAGAACCATTCACCCCGCAAACTCTACGCAACCGCCGGAGTGCACCCCCATGACGCAAAGGCCTGCGGCGGGGATACGATAGCAATGCTGCGGGAACTAGCGGGAAGAGCAGAAGTAATTGCCATTGGAGAATGCGGACTGGACTACAACCGGGACTTCTCCCCCCGGCCGGTACAGCGGCAATGGTTTGAAAAACAGGTGGAGCTCGCCGCGGAACTGGGGATGCCCCTTTTTCTCCACGAACGGGACGCGTTCGAAGACTTCTCCGGGGTATTGAAAAACGCTTCGGGCAGACTCAAAAACTTTGTGGTTCACTGTTTTACCGGAACCGGAAGCGAACTGGACCGCTACCTTTCCCTGGGCGCCCATATCGGCATTACCGGCTGGATCTGCGATGAAAGGCGGGGCGGCCACTTAGGCGCCCTCGTCCCCCGTATTCCCCCGGACCGGCTTATGGTAGAAACCGACGGGCCCTTTCTGCTGCCCCGGAATCTGCCCCAAACCGCTCCGGACGCCGGGGAAGGGGGCGGCAAAAAAAGAACCCCCAAAAGCGGGCGCAATGAGCCGGCATTCCTGCCCCACATTGTGAGGACCCTGGCCGGCGCGCTGGGGAAAGACGCGGAACAGCTGGCGTCCGAGACGCTGGCCAATACCCTGCGTTTTTTCGGGATTGAATAGGCTTCCAGGGGAACCGGAACGGCTGCGCTTTAGGACCCCGGAAGAGACAGATGCTTTATGATAACCTATGCTCTTGACACTAATATTGTTTCATATTTTCTCAAAAACAATGTTTCTGTCCAAAACAGAATAAATACGGAAAAAGACCAGGGAAATGATTTTGTTATTCCCCCTACC
>JAITNM010000271.1 GCA_031290475.1 Treponema sp.
TGCCCTGCGGCATAGCGCAAGGGTGCCCTGCGTACTAGCGCAAGGGTGCCCTGCGGCATAGCGCAAGGATGCCCTGCGGCATAGCGCAAGGACGCCTTGAGCCGTAGCGCAAGGGCAGGGTCCCCACTACGGCAGGGAGACGCCGCGTCTGGACATACCCGCCCTCAGTTCCCTGGGGGAATCCCGCGCCAACTAGTTGGCGACTTCCCCGCCCACAAACAGCGCGGTGTGAGCCGCGCCCCGCAATCGGGATGGAACCGCGGAGCGGACCACGCCTCCATGGCAGATGGTTAGTTGACACGTTCTACGTATTCGTTGGTTTCAGTGTTGACCAGGATCTTCTCACCCTGTTTGATAAAGAGGGGAACCCGGACCGTGAGCCCTGTCTCGGTCACTATGGGTTTTGTAGCCCCTGAAACCGTGTCGCCCTTCACATAGTTCTCGCTTTCCGCTACGGTAAACACCATCTTGTAGGGAATCTTGATGTCGATCACGTTCCCATCCCAGACGGTAAGTTCGTAGATCCCCTCTTCCTTAAGGTAGTACTTCTTGTCCTCCATTTTGGTAATGGGTACTTCAAACTGATCGTAGTTATCATTGTCCATAAAATGGTAAAAATCCTGGTCCGAATACTGGAACTGGCAGTTGAGGGTATCTACCACCGCGTCTTCAATTTCCTGCTGGGTCGGAATCGTCAAGGCCAATACCGAACCGTCTTTAATACTCTTCATCTTAATCCGGGCAATGGCGGTCCCTTTTCCGGGGTTGTGGAATTCCCGTTCAACTACCAGATAGGGTTGCCCTTTCTGGAGCAGGCAGGTCCCCTTAGCAATATCTCCGCCTCGTATCATAGCTTCCTCGCTTCCGCTATTGAGTTTTAAGGGCGCAAAATGCCCAAAATTGCACAACTAAAGACAAGTATAACAGGTTTTGGGGATTTAGTGAAGGGGGGCTACAATCTTTTCCGGACCCAGGAAGCGCAGCATAATTTCCCGCAGTTCATTAATCATAATGGGCTTGGGGAGAAAGCCGTCCATGCCGGAACTCAAAAACAGCTCTTCCATGCCGGAAACGGCATTGGCCGTGAGGGCTATGATAACCAGGGACGAGTAGCGGCCTCCCAAGTCCCGAATTTGCCTGGTGGCGTCTATACCGTCTACTCCGGGCATCATGTGGTCCATAAAGATAATATCGTAGTTTTTCTGTTTTATTTTTGCGATAGCCTCTAATCCCCCGTCGGCGGTATCCACCGATATGCCGAATTTGCCTAAAAGTCCGCGGGCAACGAGAAGGTTTACCGAATTGTCATCCACGACGAGCGCTGAAACATCCCTGGTCTGCATAAAGGCATTGCTGCGCTCATCCCTCATGCTGCCAGGCAGTCCTGCTCCTGCTTTTCCGCCGTTCAGTATATCCGCAAGATTGCCTATCAATACGGGTCTTCTGATTGAGAATCGAATGTTCTCTTCCCGCCTGCCGGTTATCTCCTGGATGAGAACTGAATGATATTTCTGCCCTTCCGCAAATTCCGCCGCCAGTTCCGCGCCGGAAATATCGAAAAACACATGGGTATAGACGCACTTTTCCAGGAGCTTTTGCATCCGGTCCTTATTGCCCGCTATGTCGTGGGGCACCTGAAGGCTTTCAAGCATACGGTTCATGGCAAGGGCATTGTACGGGTTAGGTTCATAACAGAGAACGTACAGTTTATCCGGGTAGGGGACGGAAGCCAACTTGTCTTCCTGGTTCCCATAACAAATAACATAAAATGTAAAGATAGAACCTTTGCCGTATTCACTTTCTACGGTTATTGCGCCTCCCATGAGCCCTACGAGCCGGTTTGATATGGAAAGGCCGAGCCCTGTCCCCAGGAGGTCCCGGTTTTTCCTGGTATCAAGCTGTCTGAATTCCTCAAAGAGTTTTCCTATGTCTTCCTGGCGTATCCCTATTCCCGTATCCTGCACAGAGAAGTACAGCTTGAGGCGGCCGTCTTCCAGGGGTTCTGTCCAGGAACGGAGGTGAATGGAACCTTCCTTGGTAAATTTGGCGGCGTTGTTCAGGATGTTTATCAGCGCCTGTTTAAGCCGGAGTTCGTCGGTGTTGATGACCGAAGGGATATCCTTGGAGATAAAAGTAGTAAAGGCAAGTTCTTTTTCGCTCGTTCTGATACTGATGATATTAATCGTGTCGTTAATGAAGGCTGCGAAATTAAAAGGCTTGGGAATAATTTCCATCTTTTGGGCGTCGATCTTGGAAAAGTCCAAAACGTCATTAATGATGTTGAGCAGGGAAAACGCCGCTCCCTTTATGGTTTGAGCCCGGCCGCGCTGCTCGTCATCCAAATTATCGGAGAGCATTAAATCGGTCATTCCCAAAATCGCGTTCATGGGAGTACGGATTTCATGGCTGATACCGGCCAAAAAGTCAGTTTTTGCCTGGGCGGCGGACTCCGCTTCGTTTTTTGCTTCCATGATAGGGGTGATGTCGGTCCACTCAAAAAACCGGTTGGGTTTATCCTTTCCCATAAGGGAGGATCGAAGCATGTACCAGTTTTTTCTACCGCCGTTATCAATCTCGAAATTCTTTTCCACAAACCCCTTTTGTTCCATTACTTCCTGGATCATCATTTTCATCTGCCCCGAAGGGATAAGATCCAGCAAAGGCCGGTTTAAGGCGTATTGTTTCTGAGACAGTCCAAAAGATCTGAGCAGAGAATCGCTTAAGTACTCAACAGCAGCATCACTGTTTAAAGCCACCATGTATGACGGAGTGATATCCATAATAGTCTCGAAGGCTATGCCGGATTTCTGCATTTTGGTAACATAACGGACGATCAAATTTGATGTCACATAAATAATAAAGCCCACAACAAGGGTAATGATATAAGTGACGACAGCATGGCCCCGGGAAAAGTGAGGCCCCATGATGTTGAGGCTCTGAATAAACAAGAGCGGTATGAGACTGATATTGGAGATGAGAATGTAAATAAGGATCCCCTGGGGAATCATAAACAGAAAACTTACCGCCAGGTTCACGAAGAGCAGGTAGAAGTAGAGATGGCTCCCCCCTGCAATGCCTACCAATACGGTTTCAATAATGAAAAGGACGAGGGGACAGGACCAGGACAGGTTTTTTCTTGTAAAAATATTATTTATCCACATCTGGGTCTTCCCTTGCCTGCGGCGCCTCTGCATATTTTGGGGCGCTGAAAATATTACGAGCAGGGTGAGTTCCCTCAGGGCACACAAAGTCTATACCCCGGGGGATGATATCGTATTGAAGCCGGTCATTGTAAAAAATTTCACCGTCAAATGCTATGGTCATCATGGCAGAAGAAGAAATAAAAATCCGTTTTCCCAAATGGTGGGAAACATACTCGGGCCATTTTTTGTAGCGCCCCGCCTCATAGTCCGCGAAAACCTGAAGCGCCCTGGCGCGGGGTATTTTTTTGATGAGGTATAGGTGCAAAACCCCGTCAATAGGGCTCGCCTCTACGGCAGGAAGCGCTCTTACGCCGATGTGGGGGACGTTGGCGATTGTGACGTTGAGGTATTCACCGTTCAGTTTTTGCCCGTCCAGTTCAATCCGGTAATACTGGAGGGTCTTCCCCATGAGGAGCCTTTTGATTTGGGCTAAATGGAACGTCATCTCGTGGTAGGGGAACCCTGTTTTCTCTAAGAGACGGGAGCTGTCCTGGTAGGAAAGAGCGCTTAAGCCGATGAAACAGCCGTTGATCCCAAAATTATTCCCCCACTTGATCATGTCAAGGCCGATTACGGGCGCGAAAACCAAATTTCTTAACGAATGGAACAGGGGTTCTTTATTCTCTCCGAATACGCGGATGAATGAATCAATTCTTCCGTGGGGATAATAGGCGACCTGCGCATTTGGGAGCCCTGCAACAGCATTGATAATTTCGAAGAGGGTGCCGGTGCCGCCGGTGGCGTATACACGCACTAATTCTGCGGAACGCGACAGATAACGGCGGGTAAAACCCACGGCATCCCGCTTCCACCGGGTAAGGTGAATTTCATAGCTGAACTCGGGGTAATTTCCGAAAAAATTCTTTATCTCTTCTATGATCCGGTCCTTACGATCTCTAACCAGACCCGCCTTGGGATTAATGATGAATAGATGCTTCATTTTTATCTTTTTGGGTCAGTATATAGGATATGGTATCGGAAATGAAATTAAGGGCGGTATCTTCATGGATAAAAGGACCCGCCGCATTTTTACCCTCAAGAATAATATACCCCGCCAGGGTTTCTGAATGGAAAAAGGGAATAATGCACAAAAAAGTAGTATCGTTATCGGTAAATGTAATTTTGAATTCTTCAATTCCGTAGGAGTTAAGCAGAATATATTTCCTGCCATGGAGTAGATCCTCTGCCTGTTCATGCCCGGAAAAAACGGTGTTGATCCGCCGGTCTTCGCCGCCCAAATTATCCTCCCCGCTTGCGTAGGCGGAGATGACCACCGGTGTTTTGCCGCTCATGTAGACCAGCCTCGCGGAAAAGGCCTTAAAGGCGTCCGTGATAATGGGCAGTATGATGTCAAAGGCGTCTTTATTACTGATACTGCTGTACAAGGCTTTTTGAACCCGCATGTGGAGATCCAAAAGTTCCCGGGACCGTTCCTGTAAGGCTATATGCACCCGGAACTGTTCAACCATTCGGTGAAGGGAACGTGACATGATCCCTACTTCGTCGTCCCTGGTATGATCCACCCGGATTTCCCTGTCCAGGTCCCCCCGGGAGATAGCGTCTGTGTCCATGGTCAGTTCATGGATCGGACGGGAAATGAACCGGATGATATAGAAGATCAGGGAGCTAAGCAATGCAAGGGCGATTGTAAGGGCGGCCATAATGGAAACAAGCAGTCTGTAAATACCGGCCAGTATTTTTTCCTGGGGGATTTCGGCGTAAAGGAAGACCGTTTCATTTAATCTATCAAGTTTCATGGGCATAAAGTAACTGTAGGTATTGGTTTCCTGGATCGGGGTAACATTATAGGGCATGACAAGCTCTTCCTGGCGTTCAAAGGCGCCCATGATTTCTTCCCAGTTTTCGAATCCCAATTCCTTTACTGTTTTTCCCGCATTCATTTGGTCTCCGCCAAACCAAATTCTGCCGTTGGGGGAAAATACCAGGAGCACCGATCCTGAAATAAATTCTTCCCCAAGGAGCAGTTCATTCAGGATAACATCAAAGCCCACGGCGCCGATAAATTTCCCGTTTCTGAATATGGGGGTGGAGAGACCCATGGCGTTGACCTTGCCTTCCCCGAGGCCGTAATCGTACAGGGAATCGTAATATTCAACGGAAATATCATAATTAAGCTTTTCGGTCTGTTTGGGGTAGAAGTAGTAATAGGATACCTCTTCATCATCCAGAAAGGTTTCATTCATATCGGGGGCGACAATAATCGCTCCGGTCTTAGAGTCCCGGATATAGGAACGCATAAACCGGCCTGAGGGCGCCCCGGGATAATCATAGGGAAATTCGCTGTCCCGGCCGTCAAAGGCATTAGGCTCAAAGATAAACCATGCATTATAGATCAGGGGATTTTGAAAACTGGAGATGAGAACATTTTCCCCTTCCTGCCGCGCGTCACTCCGGGTAAAATCAAGGTTTTGCAGCTCTGTGGAGGTGAGCAGCGCCGAGAGGCCCAGGTTTTCAATGGTCCCCCGGAGGTTCGACTCGTTAAGGCGTCCCAGGCTCCGGAAATCCTCTTCCGCCCGCTGGGTACTGTTCCGGAATATGGTTATAATTATAAACATCGACAGTGAAATAAAAATAATGAAAAAAGGAATCACCATAAAAATCAGTATTTTCTTCCAAATCGCGTTCTTCATACGCTCCCTAATTGATTAATAATGCCCTCATAAACCTCTAGATATTTCTTTGCCGATTTCTCCCAGGAGAAATTCTGCGCCATCCCCCGCAGCCGCATAGCTTCGATATATTCTCTGCGGTTGTACCAGGCCCAAACAGCCCAGCCTACCGTATTGTAGATCGCATTGGAAGTTAGATCGTCAAAAATAAAACCGGTCCCTGTTCCCGTTTCCTGATTGAAATTTTCCACCGTGTCCGCAAGGCCGCCGGTGTTCCGTACAATGGGCAGAGTCCCATAGGCCAGGGAGTACATCTGATTAAGTCCGCAGGGTTCGTAACGGCTTGGCATGAGGAAGAAATCGCTCCCCGCTTCAATAAGATGGCTCAGCCTCTCGCCATACCCGATCTGGGCTTTAAAATTGGAAAGCCGGGATGAGAGGCTTTGTATTTCGTATTCACACCAGGGCTCTCCGGTGCCGAGGAGTACAAGCTGGAGATCCATATCCCGGCAGATGGACCAGGCCGCTCCATAGGCCGGGCCAAACAGTTCTCCTACCCCTTTTTGTTCCGTAAGCCTCGTGACCATGCCGACAAGGGGAACATCCGGATCTAACACAAGGCCGAACTCCTTCTGGAGCGCTTCTTTTGCCAGGGCCTTTCCGGACATATCCTTGACTGAATACTTTTTTGGGATGAGCGTATCTGTTTTCGGATTCCAGACCGATGTATCAATGCCGTTGAGGATGCCCGAATAGTCGTCCCCCCGGTATCTGAGCACCCCGTCCAAGCGGAAACCCTGGGAACCCATGCGGGTTTCCCGGGCGTAGTTAGGAGAAACCGTGTTGAGTCTATCCGCCGAGTAGAGCCCCGCCTTGAGGAGATTCATCATATTCCAGTCATCAAAACCGGCATTGTAAAAAACATCCCATCCCATGTTGGTGTAGCAGTAATTGTCTTTGCTGTAGATCCCCTGGTAGCCCAGATTATGGATGGTGAGCAGGGATCCTGTTTTCGCAAATTCTCCCCCAGGGCCCAAGGGCCGTTCCCAAAATTTGAGGAACACCGGTACCATTGCGGTAGGCCAGTCGTGGGCGTGGAGTATGTCCGGGAACCAGCCGATCTTCCGGCAAAGCTGAAACACCGCACGGCTAAAAAAAGTGAACCGGCGGGGGTTGTCCAGAAAATCAGGATCCGAAGGAGTGCCGTAGATACCATCCCTGCCGAAGTATATTTCGTGATCAATAAAATATACCCGGACAGGGCTCTTTTTGGAAGACCCCGGAAGTTCCGTTGTGTAGACCGCGCTCCATTCCTCAATACCGCCGCCAAGGGGAACCCCCAGTTCCCCTTCAATCAATTGCAGTTTAGTCCGGTCAATATTATAATACCGGGGCAGGATTATGCGTATTTCATGCCCCAATTTTGCAAGCGCCAGAGATAATGCGGAAACCGCGTCCGCAAGACCGCCGGTCTTGGCGAAAGGAACGGCTTCACTTGTTGCCATCAATATTTTCATGTTACCTCGTTTTCTTATCTTTCCAGCCCTTTCCCGTATCACGGCATTTTACGCCGCCTTGCCGCGGAAGAGGTCAGTTTACTTCAATTAAAACGATTCTACCATAGAAAGCCCGTGTTCTTTTACTATTTTGAGCCCCTGTTCGTGATTTTCCAGCTTGAAGATGATCACCGCCTTTTCCGCCTTGTTTTCCAGGGAAGCGTAGAGGTACTCGATATTTACCTTTGCCTGGCGGAAGTATTCCATCACCTGCGCCAGGCTTCCGGGAACGTCGTCAATTTCCACAGCCGCCACATCGGAGATCCGGGTAGTAAAACCGCCTGCGGTCAGGGCCTGTACCGCCTCGTCCTGTTTGTTAACGATGAGCCGCAGAATACCGAAGTCCGCCGTGTCGGCGATACTGATGGCCCGGATATTGATCTTCGCATCCGCAAGCACCTTGGTAACTTCCCCCAGCCGGCCCGCGTTATTTTCCAAGAATACCGATATTTGTTTAATCGCCATAAAAAATCCTCCCAGATTTAAATTCGTCCATGTTCTTTGAAAACCGCATTTGCGTATGCAAATGCAAGGTCTGTCCGCAAAGTAACCGGCTTTGTGGACAGACACTAAATACTCCGTTTATCAATAACCCTTTTTGCCTTCCCTATCGACCGTTCGATAGTTTTCGGCTCCACCAGTTTCACCTTGACGCCGATCTGGAGTTTGGACTTCATCACATTCTCGATCTTGTTCCGCAGCGATTCAAGCCCCCTGGTTTCATCGGTGAAGAATTCCTGTTTTACCTCAACCTGGAGCTCCACTTCGTCCAAATGGGTAGCTCCCCGGTCAACCACGATAAGGTACTGGGGTTCGGTTCCCTCAATCTCAACCAGGGCATGTTCGATCTGGCTTGGGAACACATTTACTCCCCTGATGATGAGCATGTCGTCGGTACGGCCGAAGAGGCGGTGCATACGGATAGTAGTTCTGCCGCAGCTGCACGGTTCGGTCATGAAGTAAGTAATATCCCTGGTACGGTAGCGGAGCAGGGGAGTGCCTTCCTTGGTCAGGGTGGTAAACACCAGTTCTCCCTTTTCTCCCGGCGGCAGGGGCTTGCCGGTCGCCGGGTCGATGATCTCCGGGTAGAAGAGGTCCTCGTTGATGTGGAGCCCCTCCTGGGCCTCGCATTCAAAGGAAACGCCGGGGCCGATGATCTCCGTAAGGCCGTAAATGTCGTAGGCCTTCATCCCAAAGCGGGCCTCAATTTCCTTGCGCATATTCTCGCTCCAGGGCTCGGCCCCAAAGCAGCCCTTGCTGATGGGGAGCGCGTGTAAGTCGATGCCCGCATCCACCGCTTCCTCGGCCATGTAGAGGGCGTAGGAGGGGGTGCAGGTAAGCATGGTGGAACCGAAGTCCTGCATCACCATGAGCTGCCGGGCCGTATTCCCGCTGGACATGGGCAGCACCTCGGCGCCGATGTTCAGGGCGCCATAGTGGGCGCCGGGGCCCCCGGTAAAGAGGCCGTAACCGTAACAGTTCTGGACTATGTCGTCTTTGGTACAGCCCCCCCCGGCCATGGTACGGGCCATAGCCTCCCGCCAGATATTGATGTCCTCTATGGTGTACTCGTCCACCACAGGCTTGCCGGTGGTACCGGAACTCATGTGAACCTCCACGATCCGGTCCTTGGGGCAGGCCAGAAGGCCGTGGGGGTAGTTGAGCCGCATATCGTCCTTAGTCGTAAAGGGCAGGCTGGCAATATCTTCAAGCCGGTGGATATCCCGGGGTTTTATATCCATCTCTTCCATTTTACTCCGGTAAAAGGGAACCTTGGCATAGAGGTTCTCCACCAGATTCTTGAGATGGGCCAACTGAAGTTTTTTCCGGGCTTCCGGATTCATACATTCATATTCAGGGTTGAATATCATAGGACCTTCCTTTTTCAAAGTTTTTTGAGGGTTCTTTGATAAATAATAGCCCATAATCGTGAAAAACGGAAGAGCGGAAAAGGGAATTTCGGCAATTATTGCGTTTCTAGGCAATGCCCCGGCGAATAAAGCACTTCGTACTCCTTGTTAATTATCGCCTGGAATTCTTTTGATATGTTATGCCAGTCCAGAATATCGACACGGAAGGGCAGGCCGGATTCTTCAAAGGCGTCCCGTAAAGCGCCGGTGCGGGTAAGACCCAGTTTTGATTTTCCTACGAGGGCAAGGTCCAAATCGGAATAATCTTTTGCCGTCCATTTGTAACGTGAACCGAAGGCGCGGACTTCGCAATCGCCGGCGTGTTCGCGGAGAATATTCTGTATGATTTTCATTTCATGTTCTGATACGCAGATCATAAGCGCTGCTCCAGCCGCGATATGAAGTCTTTGGAATAAGGTGAGAATTTCAATGCTGTTTCTAAAACATCTTCAGCAGTAATACTATCGTAAGTGTAAGACGTTTTGTTTCGCCCTTCGTGGAAGCTCCACCATTCTTCAACATCGGAAATTAAAAGGTTTTCGGCGGCTATACGGTAGAATTCTTTGCGGCTAACGCCTGATACAATATCCGCGCTTATATTCATTTCCAGCCAGCGTTTCATGAATTTCCACGATAATTCATAGGCGACTTCAAAATTCTGTATGACGCCGGAACGCAAAGTATCTGATAAATCTATATCGTCATCGCCGTTTTTTTCGTACACGTCAATACTTTTCTGCAATGCCTGTACCGCGTTTTTAAGGCTTGTAATATCAAGTTTGCCGTTGGTCATTGGTTATCCTTTTCAATAGCGATCATGGCCTCATCAATCTTGGAACCTCAACCGAAGGTTCCCCTCTTTGCGAGACTTGCCGGACGTTAGTCCACGGACAGAATCCGGATAATTGAAACAGAGTTCTAATCTTTCCTGATTCAATGATATAGGGTATCATAAAATATGGATAAAAGCTACTAACCCAGCCTATAAAACCGATATAAAGGCCCTTGCCATGAGGTTCTCCCGGCGGAAAATGACTATATCCTCCTTGGATCCTCCTTTTTGTTATTGCATATATTAATCGTATATGATAAAATGGAATAACATCGGCCATAAAATTATAATAGTAGGGAGCATTGTATGAAAAAAGATCTTAATAAGACTGTACTCGCCATACATTTAGTAGCGGCAGGCGTATGTCTTCTTTTCATTTCCTGTTTTAGCCCCTACA
>JAITNM010000273.1 GCA_031290475.1 Treponema sp.
ATGGCAGATAAACTTGACTGGCTTGGCAAACATTTAGTATTATTGCGGCACCTCTCGGTAGCGGACGCGGTCGCCGCGGAAGGCTACAAGATCCCCCCGGATCTGGAGGATATTTTCGAAGGCGTAAACGGCGCGGCGGACATGGCCTTTAAGCTGGCGGGGCTTAAAAAGCATAAAAGCGCCTGCGAACTTCTGGCCTATATCGCCCACCGGCGGGCGGCGGTGTGGTGGGGTTACCGTTGCGTATGCTCCCTCAACGAGGAACTGCGGCAAAAGCCCCCGGAAGCTATCGACTTTGAGAAGACGCCGGAGCCGCCGCCCCCGCCGCCGTATTTTAACTTCGATGTGCCCAAGCCCGATCCGGCCCTTGTCGCCGCCATGGATGCGGCGGCGGCAGGCGCAAAGGGCGAGGCCGCGGAGCGCACGGCCCTGGTGAACCCGGTTATGAAAAAGTACGTGGCGAACGGGGTGGCGGACGCCTTCCGGGCCTTCGAGATGGTCAACGGCATTCACCCCATGGCGCTCCTCAAACAGCTTGGCCAGCGGATGAAGCAGGACCCCTACGCCATAGACCCCGCCTCCCCGATATTCAGGATGGAAAAGGAGCTCAGGGAAAAACTTGAGGCCCAGCGGGCCCAGACCATCGCGGAGGTAAAAGGCGCCCACGCCGCCGCGGGCCTTAACACCCCCCTGGCGAAAAATCCCAAGCTGGACGCCCACAAGGAAAAACTAAAGGACAACGCCCTCTCCGCGGTGTACCGCTGGGTGGCCGCGCCGGATGCGGAAAACAGCCAGAAGTGCCTGGATATTGGGAACGAGTGCCCCGACGCCCCGGCAGGGCTCCTTGCCCTGAGCAGCTTCTGGGCTTTCGGGAACCTGATGCCCGCCGGGGACCAGGTTATCCCCACGCCGCCGGGACTCGCCGCAAACGGCCTGGATAAGGTATTATTGATGTGCGCCATCCAGCAGGGCGGAACACGGAAAATTGAGGAGCGGTATGAGCTATACTTTAACCTGGGGGTGGAGGTGTTAAGCGGCGCGGATAACTGGGGGGAAAGCCTTGCCAATGGGAAGGCCCCCCACGAGGAACCCTCCAATGGAAGGCCGGGGACAGGAACGGCCACGCCGGAGGCCGATTCGGACTATAAACGCTGGAAGGCGGAACCCCCTCAATGAGGGGAAAAGGATCGATGGGATGAAGCATATAAAGAAAAAGACGACTCCGCAGCGAAAGGCTTTTCTGCGGCTTCCCGGAATCCCGGCTTTTTTGGCCCTTGTATTTTTATGTGCGGGATGCGTCACCCGGGCCAATGTGATGGTGGGTATCTCGGAAACCATGAAGGAGTATTACGCCATATTTCCTTCTATAGAGGTTGATATTGCCGCGGTAACCGATGCCGAGGCGAATGATATTAAGAGCGAGGGTGTGGGGAATTATTTCTCGCCGAACAGTTCTATCAGAACGAATATTGCCCCGTTTACGGTGTTTTTTTCCGAGGAACATACCGCGCCGGTGTTCCTTTGGTCTCACGGAGAGACCTGGAAACAATGGCAGAAGAAGAAACCGACTAACCTGGCTATCATGGCCAGTCTGCCCCACGATCCGGACGCTCCCCCGGCGGACCCCCGGATATTGATGATTCCTTTGGAAAAGCACCCCTTCGCTTCCACCGTGTATATTGAGGTGGACCCTAAAAAAGTTATCCAGGTTTCCGGGCGGCCCCAGGACCCCCGGACCCATGACGCGCCGGAAGGCACCCCCACGGCGCCTCCGGCAAAAAGTATAGAACAGGATCTCATATCGGAGGGAATTATTTATGCGTTTTGAACAGAGTATCCACTGGACCGACGGGCAGTTTTTGCAGCCCCATCATTTCCAATA
The DNA here is from genome assembly GCA_031290475.1 of Treponema sp. Classification (GTDB taxonomy): domain Bacteria; phylum Spirochaetota; class Spirochaetia; order Treponematales; family Breznakiellaceae; genus JAITNM01. The sequence continues at coordinate 1,883 of JAITNM010000273.1, forward strand.
TATGCAGCGGGTCGCCGCGGAATATAACCGGTTTAACCGGCATTTTTCCCTGCCCTATGCCTGGGGGCTCATCAATTTTGAGCTCGACCTGGAAGCCCTGGATGCGGCCCGGGTGGCGGTACGGCGTTTTTCGGCCATCATGAGCGACGGCCTGGAGTTAAGCGAACCCGGCAACTGTATATTAAAGCCCCTGGACTTGAGCGACGCGCTTAAAAAAAATCCCGGGGCCCTAACTGTCTATGTGGCCGCCCCCTTCTGGTCTGAATTAGAGGCGAACCTGGCGGATGAGGCCGCCCCTGAGGAAAAAAAACTCTACCTCACCGGGAAAAAACGGATACGGGACGAAAATACCGGGGATAACGAAATAACCCTGATAACCCGCCGGCTCAACGCCCGGTTTGTGACGGATCAGGAGGATCTGCGGGATATGCAGATCTTGCCGGTCCTTAAGCTTATCGTTACCCAGCGTAGCGAGTCCGAGTTCTCCGTAAAGCCGGATGAACGCTTTATTCCCCCCTTTATGCTCCTCACCGCGGATAGCGCTGTTTTCAATTCCGCTTCATCACTCCTCGCGGATGTCCGCCGCTGCCGGGACAAGATCCTGAATACCCTGACGGCCATCAAATTCGGCCCGGAAAAATTCACCGGCCCTGACGGCTGGAATATGGCGCAGCTAAGGGTATTAAACTATTACGAGACCCGCCTCTCCGCCCTGCTGGTTTCCGGCCATATTTCTCCTTTTGATCTTCACCTGGAGCTTGCCTCCTTCCTGGCGGAACTCATGAGCCTTAAGCCCATGAACGGTATCCGGGAGATAAAAAAATATATCCACGAAGACTGCGCGCCCCAGTTTACCGAGCTTTTCAACGATATCCGATCCTTCATCATGGAGGATGGGGGCATTGAATATATCAGGCGTGACTTCTCCCCTATAGAAGGGGGGAATTATCTCTTTTGCCCCCTGGAAACCGGGGATATACTTAGAATGGACGAAGTTTACATCGCCTTTCATGCCGCCGCGCCGGACGACGTCATGATACAGGCTCTCGAACTGGGGGACACCTTCAAGCTGATAAACCCCGCTTCAAAAACTATGCGCATCCGGGGGCTCAAGCTTACCGGTACCCGGTACCCCCCAAGGTTCCTGCCCGTATTAAGCGACACCCTCTGGTTTAAGCCGGAGCTTGCAGGTTCCCCCCGGGTCTGGCTTGAAATATGCGAAGAAAAGGGAATCATGATCGACTACGCCCGGAATATGTTTCCGGATCTTAAGGTAACCTTGTTCATCACCCTGAAGGAGCGGGCCTAATATGGAACCCCAACCGAGAGCCGAAGGATCGTCGAACCTCAGGTTCGCCCCTCCCCCCCTGAATACCCAGCAGGAACTGGAAAAAGTCTGCGGTCCCGTTTTAGCCTGCCTCTGCAATTACTGGCAGTTTGTCGGTATCGGCGGCCAGCCTGAAATGGAGCAGTTCCGGCGGGACATCGAAGCCCGTCTGGCGGAGGCGGGGGAAAAAGCCGCGGCGGACCCTGCCCTGGCGCGAGTCTACCCCAAGGTTGAGCGGCCGTTGGTCTTCTTTATTGACTATATGGTTAAGGAGGGGAATTTCCCCTTCCGGAAAGAATGGCGGGAACTGGCGAGGAAGTACAACGAACTTTCGGGGGACGAGAAATTTTTCGATCTCCTTTCCGGGGCGCTGGATAATCCTGATTCCGCGGACGCCCTTTCCCTTTTTTATCTGATGCTGGGGCTGGGGTTTGACGGCGACCGCCGGGGAGATCAGGAATATATCGCCCGGTGCATGAAGCGCTGTGAGGAAAAATTTTCCAGCGGCTTTGACCTCAAGTCCGAACCGCTGACGCCGGCTTCTCTTAAAAAACGAAGCGCCCTGTCCAAAAAACGGCGGGGCATGAACGCCCCCCTGGCGCTGATCCTGGCCTTTCTTGTTATGCTTATTGGTTTTTCGGTGAACCTTTCAAGCTTTATTAAAAATACCGCCGGCTACCGCAAAAACCTTTCCGCCGCTGCGGAAGACGCCGTACCCCTTTCAAAGGCCATCTTCTATGAAGATCCGGCCCAGGAGAAGGGTAATCCCTCATTGGGGGAGGACTAAAGGGTGCCGAATCTTTTTTCATCTATTATAACACCCCTTACCAATCTTCTGCGGAACAGCACCCTGGCAAAGGTTATCCTGGTAATTGTTCTGCTCCTTTTAGTTTTGCTCGTACTCCTTCCCCTGTTCCAAAAGCTCCGGCGGAAGAACCTCAAGACCAAGGAGACCCGGGAGATTGCGCGGGACCTCTCGACCTGGCGGCACATTGCCCAACTGGTGAAGGGCGGGGAAGATCATAACAAGGCAAAACAGGTATTATCCGACAAGATTATCCGGATTAACGAACTCCTCAAAGACGGCTTTGCCCTGGCCTCCAGCAGGGGGCATGGGCGCACCCTCCCCTGGTATATCCTTCTGGGGGAACCCCTGTCCGGCAAATCGACCCTGCTTGGGGAAAGCGAACTGGATCTGATCCCCTCGGCGGAGGAGGCCTCCCCCGGGGCGGATGGCAAAAACAGCCTCCCGGTCCGCATGTGGCTTGGGTCAAAGGCAATGGTTTGCGAGGTCAGCGGTTCGGTGTTTTTTGACCGCTGGCTTGAGGGCAGCAGCGCCGAATGGAATTACATTATCCGGCAGATCTGCCGCCGCCGCAGCCGCAAGCCCCTGAACGGCGTCATCATCACCATACCCGCCGATGCCCTTTTGGCGGATGACGAAACCCTTACCGGTAAAAAGGCCGTCCTTATGGCCAATGAGCTGGGAAATCTCCTCCGGACCAGCGGCATGAATCTGCCCTGCTACGTGGCGGTCACCAAGCTGGATATGATCAACGGATTCCGGGAATACGCCTCGGGGATCACCGGGGAATTGCGGCATCAGATCCTGGGTTTTGAAAACGAAGGCGGTATCTATGAGCCCGCCCAATTCAGGCGTTTTTGGGATGAACTGTTAGACCGGCTGCGCGTGGGCCGCAGGACAGGCATGTGGTCCCGGGAACTCCCCGCCGGCATGGGGACCGTATCAAACCGGATGGAAGTAACCGGAAAGATCTATTCCTTCCCGGAAAATTTCGCCCTCCTGTACGAAAATCTGCACCGCTATCTGGCCGCCCTTTTTGGAGAGGACAGCTATCACGGTACAAAAGATACCGTTTTGGAAGGGGTCTGCTTTACCGCTTCCACCGATTTAGCCCTGAGCTTCAGTCCGGCCATTGCCGCGCTGGCGGGAAAACCCCCCGATGATTTTGTTATTCCCGGCGCCAAACAGCCGAAACATCAATCCTATTTTATCCGGGATACCCTTCACCGGTGGATTTTTACCCCCTCCCCCAATGCGTTTTTTACCCACCGGAAACGGTTCCTCCGCCATATCCCCCAGTACCTGCTCTGCGCGGCTATGCTGGCGCTGGGTCTGATCTGGTTTTCCGCCGCCTTTTTCAAAGCCGGGGAACTCTACTCGTCCCTGGTCCAGGTAAGCGCCTATTACGGGTGGCTTGATCCCCTCCTGCAAAAAAAGGCCCCCTTTGACGCGCCCATGATTAAGCGGGACGATCCCGGTCATTACGTCCTTGATAACAGCCCCCTTCCCGGAGAAGCCGGCTCCCCCCGGACGCAGTTTCTCTACAACGCGATAACGTACCGGAATATGAAAATCACCGCTCCCCTTGGTTTTAAGGCCGCCGGCCTGTTGAGTTTCGGCCTTGATCCGGACATGGGCCGCCGGGACCGGATTTTTATCGCCAACCAGCTCCATGCCGCCATGGTACGGGTACCGGTGATCGAGCTGGCGGGGCAGCGGTTTATTGAGGAAGAGAACACCCCCATTACCCTGGATAAGGATCTGCGGGCCGTGATTCATTCATTTTCCCTTTTAGATAACACTAAAATAGCGGAACTGCATAAACTCTTTGCTTCCCCTGATTTTAAACTCGATCTGATGCTCCGTTACCTGATGCCGGATATCACCAATGATACGGCCGTCCTATTGACAAGCTTTCTACCCGGACATGACCGGCCAAATTCCTTTACCATGGATATGAACTATATCTATTCCAGGGAATATTTCCAGGCTGAAGAAGCGTCCCTGAACATCATCCTCTCCGCCTGGAGGCGTTTTGATGTTTATCCCGATTCCCTCTACGGCAAGATCAGAACCTTGGCCGGGATTTCGGAGAACCTTATTGCCAATACCGGGGAACTTAACAGCGCCCTGCAGCATATTAACGAGGTGGTTTTGTTTCCCGACATGCGGGATGCGGTGTACGAGTGGAAAAGGCTCATGGCCCGGCAGCAGGATCTGATCAACCAGGGCCGCCTTATTTTTGACGATATCCGCACCCGGATGGGCCCGGTCAATATTCCCCTGACCGTTATTCCGGGGAAAGGCCCTGTTGACGCCTTTGGAGATAATCTTATAAACACCCTGCTCTTTAACGAGCCTGTACTTACCTATGCGATCCAGGAATATACCGCCCTGTTTAACTCGGATATGGAATTTGTTAAAGGGAAAACCGGCGATGCCAATCCCCGGCGTCTTGGATTGATCGTGTCCCTGCAAAACGAATTCGCGGGGCTCCTCAACCGGCAGATCGCCGCGCTCAGGGAAAGCGCCGGAACTATGAGAAACAATGAACTCCTGGCTGCCAAGGTGGATGACATGCCGGATTCGGTTTCCCTCTTTACGGTGGTGGAGAATGTGTTAAACCTTGCCTCCGCCGTTGAAATCCCCGATGCCGGAAAGCTTAAGTCGGCCCAATTCAACGCGGATTGGCAGCGGAACCAGTTTGCCATCAAAACCGCCCTTGACAACTATGACGCGTACGCTAAAACCTATGAGGAAAACGAAAAGACCGGTCCCATGATCGCCTCCGGCAGGGTGATGCTTCAGGCGGAGGCATATCTCAACCGGTATATTATCTTCAGCACCGCCCTGGCTTTCCTTTCAACCACTGCGCAGAATATTGCCTCAGTAGTGGAAGCCAATTCTCCGAATACCGATGTTTTCAGCTTTTCAGGGGGCGGCGTTCAGGCCGCCCTGGGCGGCTTGCAGTTCGACAGAAGTTATGATCCCCGGATAGTTAAGGAAATAGCGGACAATGTCGCGGCCTTCGCGGGTTTATTTGCCGTCAAGGATGATCAGGCGGATCTGCCGAAATTTATGCGGAATGTGGATCGCCAGCTTTATGAACCGGACCCGTTCATGGAATACCTCAACAGCTTTATTGTCTATTGGGGGAATCACCCCGACAGAGCCTATGTGCCTGCTTCAGGATGGGGGGAATATAAAAACCGGGTATTGGAGTACAAATCCTATCAGATAAATTCCGTGTTATATTCTCTCTATACAAAAAGTATTGAAATATTAAACGATATTGATTCCGCGATCTTGGGCGAGAATCTAATCAAAATCAAAAATGAATCTGTCGCTTCCCTGAATGACCGGTTGAAGCTTCTGGAATCCACGTTCCTTGGCGCCGAAGAAGACCGGATGCTTGCATCCTGGGGTAAATTGTCTTCGGATCCGGAAGAGGCTTTCGCAACCCTCCGCGCATCTTCCGATGACGAACTCAAAGAAAGCTATTTATCGGTTTATTCGGAGAAAAAGGACCTCTCTATCGGCTGGTGGAATGATTTTACCCTGGACGGATTTAACGTCCTTTCCCGGATTTTTTCCCAACTCCGTCTGGCGGAGTTTGTCGAAAAATCCGGCGGCTTTAAGGCCTATCCCCTCTGCAAGGACGCGCCCCCCTCCGTCGCCCTGACGGTCGAGGAGGTGTATTATATCGCCCGGCTTCTGGGTGATATGGGCGCCGGCATTGAGCCCGGCGCGAATGCCGAGGATCCGGTTAAGAACGCCCTGTACCCCAATCTGTTTAGCGGCGCCGTGGCCCAGGAGTGGGCCCGGACGGCCTACGCCTTTGCCGGGGCTGTCGCCGATACCGAAAAAGCTCTGGTCTGGACTCTGGCCCAGCCGGCGGTGGAGACTCAAAATAAACTGTACAAGGATCGGCTCCTGGCGGTAAGCCGTTTCAGGTATATTGAGGCTTCAAGTTCTAAAAAGGCGGCCCAGCGTTACAACACCTACATGAATGAGCCCTTCAATCTCATCCAGGGCGGCGCCGGGGACGGGACTTTAACCCTGGACTTTTTCAGAACCTCCGTAGATACCGAATCCGCCGCTCGGGTGCGTATCAGTAATCCCTGGGCTGTTTTTAGCATGTATTTTCAAAACAACCGGGCGGCCGGCGATGACGGTAAAAATTACATTCCCCTTTTTATGGCGGACAATGCGGGACAGTATGTCTATTTTGTTGAGTTAAGTTTTAGCCGGGACATCGCGCCCCCGGGTCAATGGTATACCGGCAGAACCTGGCCGGTATTGAGAATTCAGGACGGTAAGGTTACCGGGAGCCGGGGAAATTGACAAAGCAAACGGTATCTGTATGATGAGCTTCATAGCAGGTGAGGGGGAAGGAGCGCCGGGTGAACAAATTTGTTAGCTTCGCCTTTATCAGTATAATTTGTTGTACCTGGTCTGTTTTTGCCGAGGACGCCAGGGCGTTGCCTGCCAGGGTAGGCAGCTTCTCCCTGGTCCCGAATTTTGATTTTGCCCCCGGTTCATTTGATGGAAATTGGCAGTATTCCCAATATACCGGCGACGGCGAAGAAGGCGCCCTCAAGGCCGGTAACCTTGGGGCGGCCCTGGAATACGGAATACTCAACTGGCTCACGTTCTCCGCCGAATGGGTTCCCGGGTGGACCTTCTGGTCCGAGGTGGATGCCCAGACCGGAACATCGGACAAATTAAACATTAACGGGGTATACGATCTTTTTATGGGCCTTTCGGTACAGCTTCTGGGGCCAAAGGCCCCGTTGCAAACGTCCCATGTCCGGCTTTTACTTACCCCGGTTGTAAAAATTCCCCTGCCCGGAACGGATTTTCGTAAACAGGCCGGTAAAGCCGGAGAAGGCGAAGAGACTACCATTGCCAACCCGGATAAGCATGTCTTTGGTTTCGGGCCCCGGGCTTCCCTGGACGTGGTTTTTAACAATTGGTTTTTTATTAATGTTTATGGTGAATACATCTACTACCCCTTGGAGAAAAAAGCGTCGGATACGAGCTTAGCCTATTATGAATCGGCTTCTTCCCGGCAGGGAGATTTTGATATTGATTACCGGTACGGCCTGAACTTTGAACTGGAACCGGTATTAACCTTTCCCCTGTCCGAGGGAATCGCCGTCACCGTGGGCCTGCCCCTGAACTACAAAATAAGCCCGGATATGCGTTACAATACAGAAACAGTCCCCGGCTCCGGTTCTTCCCTCTTAACTGTAAAACCAAAGATCAGCCTTTTTGTAACCGGACTTTTCGTTCCCGCGGAGGTGGAATTGAGCTACATGGCGCCGCTTATGGGGAGAAATACCAGGGCCCTCAACACGGTTTCTCTTTTAGTAAAACTATATTTCAAAATATAAAAAGCATTTGTGGCTGAATTTGGAATTGCCGCTCCCGAATCCAGCAATTCAGAATTCAAAAAATTATCCGTTTTTTACGGGCCATCTCCAGCTTTTTCGGTGATTCCCTACCCACTAAGGCAGTAATTCCTAATTCTGAACGTCATCAAAGGTGCCTCAATAACGTACTTGAGGGGTGGCGGCGAAAAAAACACAGGGCGAGCCCCGTATTTTTTTCGGCCGACAGGACCCCCAAGAAACGTTTTTAAGGCAAAATTTGAATGTTTTGTTTGAATTCTGAATTACTGTCCCAAATCCCTATTTGCTATTCATAAAATCCGGTGTATAGTAACATGATATGAAATATCAATACGGGTTTTTCAACCCTGCCGCCCTGTTCGCGGCGGGCGCCCTTCTGGCCGCCGTCTCCTGTACCAGCCGGCCCTCTCCTTCTTCCGACTACAGGTCAGAACCCGAAACCGCTTCGGTTGCTGAAGATCCCGCCTACTCCGCCCGGCCTCCCCGGAGCCTCCCCCCGGAAGCCCGTACCTACCTCGCGGCCGTTGCGGAAGCCTTCAGTTCCGGCGACCGCGCTTTCCTCCTTGCCCAGGGAGAAAACCAATTCGAGGAACAGATCCGCCCTGCCTACGATGAAGAAATCTACCTTGCCCTGCTCTACCGTATAGGCTCCCTGTCCGTGGATAGCCCCTCGGCCCTAAGCGGCGCCGGCAATGCCTTCCCCCGGTTGAGCCCTTCCCGGATCCGCCGGATTGAATTTGCCGGCTGGGAAGAAGAAGGGCCGATCTTCATTGTCACTGCCCGGCTTATCACCAAAACCAGCGAGGCCATACCCTGCAAACTCATTGTGCTTTGGCGGCTGCGGGAACCAAAAATCCTAGGGATCTACCCCTAAACAATGCTGATTAACCTGACACTAATCGCAGACCGCTTATCCCGTGGTACTGGCACAACCCCACCCCAACTTGTTTACGAAACTTTAGCCGCGTATGCGGCTAAAGTTTGCCGCAGTTCGGCAACGCCGAACAAGGCCAAGGGCGCATCGCGCCCGCAGCGTAAACAACGGAGATAAGCGAAGTCCGCGCAGCGGATTTCGCTTATCGAGAGAGTTGACGCAGTCCGTAACCGCTTGCGGAGCAAGCGGGAGGATTGCGTTAACTCTCTTTTATGTTGTACTTCTTCCTGAACCGCTCAATACGGCCTGCGGTATCTACCAGCTTCTGCTTGCCGGTAAAGAAAGGGTGACAGGCGGAACAAATTTCCACCTTGATATCCTTAACGGTAGACCTGGTTTCGATCACATTCCCGCAGGCGCAGGTGATCTTGGTTATCTCGTATTTTGGATGTATCTTTTCTCGCATTATATCCTCCAAAACTTTGTCCAACTCCGGTAGCGCGTTACGCCGACAAACCGGTTTAAGGACCGCCCATTCCTCAATCTATTGCGGCGCCACCCGTATTCATAGATTTAAGGAATGCTGCATTCCTCAATCTATTGCGGCGCCACCCGTATTCATAGATTTGAGGAATGCTTCATTATTCTTACTTTTCTTCATTCTGTCAACCAGGAGCTCAATGATCTCAATATCGTCCATGGGATTGATAACCTTCCGGAGTATCCACATCTTCTGGAGTTCCTCTTCGGAAAGGAGGAGTTCCTCTTTCCTGGTACCGGATTTCTTGATATTGATTGCCGGGAAGAGCCGCCGGTCGGAAATGCGGCGGTCCAGGTCGATTTCATTGTTGCCCGTACCTTTGAATTCCTCAAAGATAACTTCGTCCATGCGGCTCCCGGTTTCGATAAGGGCGGTGGAGATAATCGTGAGGCTCCCCCCTTCCTCAATGTTCCGGGCGGCCCCGAAAAAGCGCTTGGGCTTGTGCAGGGCGTTGGAGTCCACGCCTCCCGAAAGGATCTTCCCCGAGGTAGGGACCGTCTGGTTGTAGGCCCGGGCCAGGCGGGTAATCGAGTCCAGGAGGATAACCACATCCTTTTTATGTTCCACCAGGCGTTTGGCCTTTTCAAGAACCATTTCAGTCACCTGAACATGCCTCGTAGCCTGTTCATCGAAGGTTGAGGAAATGACTTCCGCCCGGACGGTACGTTCCATATCGGTCACTTCTTCAGGGCGCTCGTCAATGAGGAGTACGATAAGGTAAACCTCCGGGTGGTTCTCGGTGATGGCATTGGCGATCTTCTGCATCATGATGGTCTTTCCCGTCCTGGGGGGCGCAACAATGAGAGCCCGCTGGCCTTTTCCTATGGGACAGAAGAGGTTGATGATCCGTTCGGAAACACCCTCGACGGTAGTTTCCAAATCAAGCTTACGGTTCGGATACAGGGGGGTAAGGTTATCAAAGGGGATACGGTTCTGGGCAACCGTGGGATCGTCGTAGTTTACCGTCTCCACCCGGAGCATGGCAAAGAAGCGTTCGCCTTCCTTAGGGCTCCTGATCTGGCCGTAAACAGTATCACCGGTTTTGAGGGCAAAGAGCCGGATCTGGCTGGGGCTAATGTAGATGTCGTCCGGTCCGGGGAGGTAGGAATTTTGGGGACTCCTGAGGAACCCGTAACCATCGGGGAGTATTTCCAGGGAGCCGTAGGCGTAGATAATGCCCCCCCGTTCGGTATGGGCCTTTAATATGGAGAAGATGATCTCCTGCTTCTTTAGGGCGACCATGTCCTCATGGGAGATATTGTAACAGGCCGCCAATTCCCTAAGGTCCATCATATTAAGTCTGATAAGTTCGTTTATCGAAAGCCGGGGCTTACCGTTGTCCTGATCGTTACGGGGTTCGGGCTTACCGTAGATGTCGGGCATGGAGGGAAGCTTCGGGATTGAAGGCAAAGACGCAGGTGAAGAAGCTTCCCCCTGGGAAAAGCCGTTTTGGGAGCCGGCGGAAGCGCCCTGGGGCATCCCCCCGCCGTTTCCGCCGCCGGACCCGCCATAACCGTTCCCCCCCTGGCCTGAAGCGAAGGAGGCTGCCCCCTGGGAACGAAATTCTCCGCCGGGAAAGCCCTGGGCGTTCCGGTCATAGGGCCGCCTGTTCCGGGGCCGGCCGGGTCCGCGGTGTCCCGGTTCTCCGATGGGAGCGTCCAAGCCGGCCTCAATTTCCCCCGGGGCGGACGACGGAAGGGTCTCGGTAAAGGACCCCTGGGACGGCCTTTCGCCTTTCGGCCGGTTGGAGGAAATCCTCCTTGGATTGGTCCTTACTACAACCTTAACGCCGGCCTTGTCCGCAGCCTCGTCTTCGAAAACAGCCTCCTCCGTGTCACCGTTAAAGGGAAGCATGCCTCCTTCCCCCACGGCGCCGGCAGAAGACTCCATCTGCAAGGCCTCATCGTTTTCAATTGATTTTGAAATACGGCTTTTCCTCATAAATGCCATGAATTTACTCCGTTTACGCAACTTTATATGTCGATGGGATCAAGTTCAATAATAATTCCTGGAAGGTTATTTATTAACATACGATACGAAAGGTAAAACAATTTTAATAATTCACCGATTTGATGTCTTATTATCTCATTACTATAATAAATATATCCGGCAATGTCAAGGGTAATCAACAACCCCGCCGCAAGCGGTCGGGGTGTGTTGTTCTCGTAAGGTATTTGACTCAGGGTACATACCCCTGGTTCCGCCCCAAGGCTCGCACGCGAAAGCGTGCATGGGGTATGTACCCTTCGCAACGAATCAGTGCCAGGCATAGTTTTGCCTCCTTGCTAACGTGTACTTTGCATACGGCAAAGTCAAATTTCCCGGCGCCAGGTTCAAATTTCCCGGCAATAAATTCAAATTTATCGGCGGGAAATTCAAATTTATCGGCGGGAAATTTGAATCTCCTGGTAATAAATTTAAATTTCCTGACAATAAATTCAAATTTATTGGTAATAAATTCAAATTTATTGGCGATAAATTCAAATGTATCGCCGCCACATTCAAATGTGCCGGCTCCAGAGCGGCCCCCCGGCCGGGGTATGTACCCTTCGCCCCGGAAGAAAAAATCAACAACCCCGCCGCAAGCGGACGGGGTATGTTGTTCTCGTAAGGTATTTGACTCAGGGTATGTACCCTTCGCGGCGATTCATCATCGTTTCCTGTACCCTCTTTTCCTCCTTCTTCCGTATCGTATCGAAGCCGCAATAGGGAACCAGCGCCGCCGGGATCTTCACCGAACCGTCGGCCTGCTGGAAGTTCTCAAGCACCGCGATTATCCCCCGGGAGATAGCGATGGCCGTTCCGTTGAGCATGTGGACGAACTTGTTCTTGCCGTCGTCGTCCTTGTACTTGATGTTGAGCCTGCGGGCCTGGTAATCCGTGCAGTTTGACGTGGAGGTAACCTCGCCCCAATCGCCGCCTGCGGGCGACGGCGTGCCCGCCCTCCCCGGCATCCACGCCTCCAAGTCCCACTTGCGGTAGGCCGGCGCGCCCAGGTCGCCGGTGCAGGTGTCCACCACACGGAAGGGAATACCCAGGCCGGAAAAAATCTCCTCCTCTATCGAGCGGAGTTCCTCGTGAAAGGCCCCCGATTCCCCGGGGAGGCAGTACACGAACATCTCCAGCTTGGTGAACTGGTGCACCCGGTAGAGCCCCTTGGAAAACTGGCCGGCGGCGCCCGCCTCCCTGCGGAAACAGTGGGAAAGCCCGGCCATGCGGAGGGGGAGCTTGTCTTTGGG
>JAITNM010000001.1 GCA_031290475.1 Treponema sp.
TTTTTGTTTTACCGTGGACGGCAAACCGATCCGCCAGGAATATGCCGAAAGGGTGTTTTATCGGGCCCTTCAGGCCGCCGATTTTATTCCTCGGCGTGAACCGATAAAAAGGGCAGCCAGTGGAGAGGGCCGCCGGAAACAAAGCCGGGTAAAACTATCTCCCTGCCGCCCCAGCGCCTCTAACCCCGCCGCCGGTACTCCAGACCGATGCCGATATAGCCCCCGCTGCCGGGGTCCTGGCGGAACTGTTATCAATAACCCCCCGGGAATTAGTCATTCGGTACAACGGCCTCTATAACCTGGAAAAACACGCCAAAATTTTGCGGGATTTGACAATGGCTTCCGAAAAGGAACAGCGCATCCAGGAACGGGCCTTAAAAGTGATAGAAAAGGATTTTGTAAGGTCTCGGCTTTTTCAGTACATAGACGTTTTGATGCGTCAGATCATCGAATACCCGGAGGCGGCGATTGACGCCTTTGTGTCCAAGGTCCTTTCCGAAGGGCCAGACGCAAAAGAGGAATTGGTCAGCACGATGCGGGCGGGCCTGGGGCGGATAATCGCCGGGGCAAAGGATCAAGTTATTAAAGAGTTGAACGGTCTAAAGGACAAGTATACCGCCACGGACAAGCTGGAGGAAATTAACGAAGCAATCCGGGAGGCCGTGGACCATGGCTAAAGGAAAAACAGGCTTTATTTCCGTAAATTACCGATAGCAGCCACGATTATTAGGGCTATTCCACCGAGTGCGGCGGCTACGGCTCCGGTTTCCAGCCCTTTTAGAGCAAAAAGAGCACTCAAACCGAAACCGGTAAGGCCGAGAATGAATGAAAATATCTGTCCCCGGGTGGTATTGGATGATTCTTTATACTTTTGGTGAACATCCGCAGCGGAATGAGCCTCCGCCATCCTCATTAACCGTTCAGGATAATCGGAATTTATTTCCCCATACCCTTTTAGGGTGTCTGGCGGGGGTAGCGGCCCGGAAAAGATCTGCTGCCCCATTACCGCCTAGAGTTGAATCCTATCTTCTTGGGGAGGGTTTGGTAGTTTTGGCTGCTTGTTCATCCATTGCGGTCCTGATGCTATTTCCAACAGCCCAGAAGGCATTACCAACCTCGTACCAAGCCGAATTCGCCGTCTTTTTGTCATTTTTTGACCGAGGAGGAAATAAATTAAGGCTTCCCATACCCTTTATAAAGCTGTTCATACCTCAACTATACTTAAAAAACTATAAAATTTGCAAGGGCAAATTATTCCGGCTTTTTGCCGTCCTTCCGGGGGCGGCCCCATTTTCATTTGAGTTTACACCGGGTAAAGACGAGTTCAGGATTGCTATTTATCTTTTTCTGTTTATAGCCCAACTCGCCGAAGGCTTCTTTAACCCGCCGGGTAAACCAAGGCCGGGATGCACCGGTCCATGAGTTTGTTTTTTCCCGGTATTGTTGGTATAAATCCGCGACCAGAACATAATCATCGTCGTTTTGGGTAAAGTCAAGCGTATCCCGAATAAAATTAGCTATTTCGGGATTCTCTTTCTTATGGGAAATCATGTAATCAAGGGCTGAGTCCTGATTGGCCTTGAAAACTAGCGCGTTCTTTATGGGGTTGTTCGGCGTATCGGGGGTATCCAGATTAAAAGCCAGTTTCCGTATTCCCTGACGGAAATGGCGTCCGCCTGCCAGGCCCGTCGCAACGCTGCTACCCTGGTCGCGTTTGGCGGCTTCCAGGATGGCCTTCACTGTAAATAAGATACGTTGTTAATGTCCATATTTCACGCCATGTTTCCGGCAGCGCTTCGGATAAATCTTTAAGACCTATAGGCCACGCTATTTCTTCAAGAAAATAAGTGTGTCCGTAATCTTTTATCGATAATTTTCGTATGTCACCCGCCGTAAACATTTGGGGTAAAACTTTTGCGCTTCTTGCAGGCAGCGGAGTTCCCGCTTCGGCCATTTTTGAAATATATTCCGGCTTGTAAACGGTCTCTCCGGTATTGGGTTGATTTTACCTACCGGATGTTTTTTGTTTCACGGATTTCCGTTTTCGTCCCTGAAACCTGTTACTTCATAAATATAGACATGCTTTCCGAATTTCATTTTGGATAAATACGCCATAAAGTTCTCCTTATTGTCATAATACTATTACGACAACATTTCAAAACAAAGTCAAGTGTTTTAGACTGGTTTCGGCGTTATTTTAAGGATTTTTGTCATTTTTCAGAAGATTTTGTAAGAAAAAGCACAGGCGTTATGTTGTCATAATATTTCAAGGGACTTCAGGGATAGAGTAAGAGCCATGAACCGGGAACACAGTGCCGACGAAAGGGCAGCAGAGAATGAACAGCTCAAGGCGATAATTGCTGAACTCAAAGAAAAAATAGCCCGCCTTGAAAAAAATTCATCCACCTCATCTAAACCGCCATCATCGGATATTGTTAAACCAAGCAAAGAACCAACCGGAGACCATGCCAATAAAAAGGTGAAACGAAAAAAAGGCGGTCAATTCGGACATCCTAAGCATGAGCGGCAGCCATTCCCGGAAGAACACCTTGATCACGTTATTGACTGTACCCTCATTACCTGTCCGGTATGCGGAGGCCCCCTCGTCCAAATCGAGGA
>JAITNM010000041.1 GCA_031290475.1 Treponema sp.
TACAACAAACTGTGGATATTCCCGCTGACCGGAGGCTCTTTCTGGTACTGCCGGACACCGTGCCGAGCGGGAAAACTAACCTGACGCTGACTTTTACGCCCGCTCAGTCTTCCCCGGAACAAGGTCCCGGAGATTTTGCGTATCTTTTGAGGGACAGCCCCAAAACCGTCAAAGAGGCAATTGCGGAAGCCAAACGAAAAACGGCGGAGCGTCTGGAAAATCCCGAAAAGGATTCCATGAAAAAATACGCCGGATGCCTCAAAGACAGCCCTGTTTTTGAAGGCGATCCGGTGGAAATTCAACGGAAAATGCGCGATGAATGGGACTGAAAACAGCGTTGTATTCGACACCAATATCATTATCAGCGCCCTTAAAATTAAGGACGGTCTATCTGAACTTGACAGGCGTTTTTCAGATTCGGAACGATACGTCAGCGTAATGACACGAACAGAGTTATATGGTTTCCCGGATTTGAAAGAAGATGAACAAAACCGCATATCAGATTTTTTAGGAAGTTTTACCGTAGCGCCATACGATACAGATATTGAAAATGAAACGGTCAAAATCCGCCGTTTTGGAACACCGCGCCCAAAATTGCCGGATGCAATCATTGCCGCCACCGCCATTGTGCTGGGGGCGATACTCGTTACCAACGATGGTATTTTGCTCAAACTTGATTGGCCAGGCCTTGAAACACTAAGCATTGAGTAGCCCGCCCTCGCTTTTGTTACCGAATAGCGCCATATTACCGATCCTCCCGTTGATCAAGCGGCGGGTTTGATTCATAATAGAGAAAAGGAAGGATCCCATGAAGATTTTGATTATCTATTATTCCTATGATGACAACAGCCGTTTCATAGCGGAACAGTTAAAAAATGTCATCGGCGCTGATATTCTTAGAATTGAGACGGTGGATAATAAAAAGCGGAAGGGGCTTGCCAAGTTTTTTTGGGGCGGCAAACAGGTATTTGCCCACATTAAGCCTGAGCTAAAACCCTATACAGTTGATATAGACGCCTACGATTTTATCGTATTAGGAGGCCCTGTTTGGGCGGCATCTCCGGCGCCCCCGCTGGAAACGTTTATCTCCCAGACTCCAATAAAGGATAAACGCATAGCCCTCTTTGTATGCCACGGCGGGGGCAAGGGTGATGTTTTTGAAAAGCTGAAGAGCAGACTTGCAGGCAATATTTTTGTGGGGGAGGCGGATTTCCAAAACCCCCTCAAAGGAGACCCCGCGGCTGTAACCGAATCAATCCAGCAGTGGGTTAAGACCCTGGGCTGAATCCGTTGCCGGGGCTGTCCTGTCTTCAGGACCGGTTCCGGCTATTCGGTCCCGGTAATAGTTCCCCCTCCCACAACGACGTCGCCGTCGTAAAGTACCGCCGCCTGTCCCGGCGTGACGGCCCTTTGGGGTTTGTCAAACACTACACGGATACTGTCGTTATCAAGCTGTTCAGCTATTCCTCCCTGTTCGGCCTGCAGATAGCGGGTCTTTACCCGGACCCGTACAGGCTTTTCCAGTCTTTCATAGGCGATAAGGTTGATGTTATTTGCGGTGAGACTTTGTGTGTAGAGCGACGCTTCGGGCCCTAAGGTAACGGTGTTGTCCGCCACGGATTTTGAGGCTACATATACCGGCTCGTTCAGGGCTATGCCGAGTCCCCGCCTCTGGCCTATAGTGTAGCGGATGATGCCCTTATGCCTGCCCAGTACTTTTCCGTCCAGGCTGAGGACGGCCCCTTCCCTGGCGGGTCTTCCCGTATACCGTTCAATAAAGGCGGCATAATCCCTGTCGGGAACAAAACAAATATCCTGGCTGTCGTGCTTTTGGGCATTGATAAACCCCTGGGCCTCGGCAATCTTCCGTACTTCCCCTTTTGTAAGGCTTCCCAGGGGAAACCGGGTGCAGGATAACTGCGCCTGGGTAGTGGCAAAAAGCACGTAACTCTGATCTTTGCTGTGATCTATGGCTTTCTTTAGAACATACCGGGTCCCCGACTTTTCCACCCTGGCGTAATGGCCGGTAACAATAAAGTCAAACTCAAGCTGCTTTGCCCGTTTGAGAAGCCGGTCAAATTTAATGTGGCGGTTACAATCAATGCAGGGATTAGGAGTAGCGCCCCTTTCGTAGGCGTCAATGAAGCGGCCGATAACTTCTTTCTTAAAATCATCGGCAAAGTTAAGTACATAGTGGGGCATTCCCAGCCGGTACGCCACCTCCCGGGCATCGTTCACATCCTCCAAGGAACAACAGCCTTTACGGATATGTGCTGTTGTTCCCGAACAACAGCCTTTATGTGCAGAATTGGCGTTCAAGGCCGCAGAAGAATCATCTTCTCCTTCGATATCCCCGCTGGAAAAAAGTTTAAGGGTAATTCCGATACACTCGTATCCCCCTTCCTGCATGAGGTGCGCCGCAACGGAACTGTCCACCCCGCCGCTCATGGCGATAACCGCTTTGTTAGGCAACTACTTTATCGACTCCATGGCTTTGTTAACAGAATCTTCGCAGGACCGCATAGCCAGGATCGTTTTTTCTATGAGGGCATCAAGTTCCCAGCCTAATAGGACAACTCCCTTTTCGATTACCGGCCGTGAACAGCCTGCGGCGAAATTGGGAACCTTGTATTTCTTTTTAACCGATTTTATTTCCAAATCCTGGGTGCTCTTTGAAGGCCGGATAATCGCCGCCGCCCAAATAAGGCCCGTGAGTTCATCCGCCGCGTAGAGCACCTTCTCCATCTGATGTTCGGGCTTGACATCAACGGTGAGTTCAAATCCGTGGCTGCACACTCCGTGGATAATATCTTCACCTGCACCCCCGGCCCGTAAAAGTTCCGGCGCCTTAATGCAGTGCTCGTTGGGGTATTCCTCAAAGTCGATATCGTGGAGGAGCCCCACAATCCCCCAGTACTCTTCTTCCGCCGGGAATCCCTGATCTTTGGCAAACCACTTCATCACCCCCTCAACCGTCAGGGCATGCTGCAGATGAAAGGGGTCCTTGTTGTGTTTCCTGAGTAATTCCCAGGCCGCCTCCCGGGTAATATATTTACCGTCACTCATAGGAATAGTATAGCAAAAAGGCGGAAAGTAGGGAATAGGGTAACATTAGCGGTAAATATCAACGGCGAATTTGTTAAGATCCCCGCGATAACGGGCAATGGAAAATTCTACCGGATCCGGGACCGCCTCGGAATAGGCTGTGGTTTTAACTAAATTGAGGGCCTTGTTTTTTGTAATTTGCAGCAACTCAGCTTCTTTTTTAGGGGCGTTAATCGCTTCGATTTCACGGCGCACCCGGTTCACCCGGACTTTATATATTCGTTCCAGAGAGTCGTACAGAGAATGTACCCCAAAATCCACATCCATCAGTTTTTTGTAGGGTTCATAGGGCAGAAAAGTCTCTACATACACCAGGGGGATTTTGTTAGCTGAACGCAGCCGGCAAAGGTACAGGAGGGGAGCATCAAAGGGAAGCCCCAGTGATTCAGTGGCTTCGTGGGGTCCTGTCATTTTTGACAGATCAATCACCATCGTATGGGGGGTTAAGCCTTTGGAGAGCATTTCCTCCTGAAATGTTTCCAGTTTACTGAAAAAACGCTCTTCAACTTTCGGATAGGACACAAAGGTCCCCTTCCCCTTGTGCCGGTTCAGGTACCCTTCGGTTACCAGTTCACTGAAAGCCTGCCTGATGGTCGGCCGGGAAACCTTGAACAATTCGCAGAGCTCATTTTCAGGGGGGATCATATCTCCCTCTTGAAGAGCGGTATTTTGAATTAGGGCAAGAATCTGTTTTTTTAACTGATAGTACAGGGGTACCGGTATATTCTTATCGAGCGTGATTGAATCAAAAACAACTCCCATGCCGTTTCCCTCTTCATATTTCTTAGGGACACGCTGATTAACTCGATGCTAATCAGCGTTGCCCTATGCCCATCTGGGATTATCGATCATCCGGGGTTTTCCGTCTAGACCTTCTACTACCAGTTTGCGGTATCCCTTGGTTTCGATAGTACCGTAATCGTGCCCCGCATCGGCGCGGAATGCAAAAAAGGTAATCAAAGGGGTTTTACCGCTGTTGATGCTGCGATGGGCATAACGTTTGGGTATGTATACCGCTATACCGGGATAGAGGGGCTGAAGAATAACATCTCCCTCAGGATTCTCGGTCAGCATGAATCCCTCCCCGGAAAGGGTATAGTAAACTTCCGCCGTTTCCAGGATGGTATGAAAGTGCCCTTTGGTCATGTAATATTCATTACCTACCTTTCCAGAATAGGTTATTGATGTTCCAAAAGCAAGATCCCCCGGATGTTCGGGCACGCCCAGTTCATAAAATTCGTAGACCAGGGGGTCGCCTTCGGCAACGGCCTGGTCAAAGGCGGCGGAATCGGCGTACATGCCTTTCATCTGCGAAAGTTTCCGTTTAGTTGACGCCCCTTTTTGGGAAAGTCCGTTGAGTAAAGAAAAGTCCAGGGTAAAGCCCCGGTTCCAGTCATAGGTTGTTTTTTCTGCCATGACATATCTCTCCTATTTTGCAATGGCGCTTAATTTTTTTAGCATCGGTTGATCAATATTGATATGGAAAACTTCGGCAATTACCTGGGTCCAGCCGTAGATGAAGTAATCCCAGCCGTCCTCCACATGGATGTTTTTCTCTTTTTGCTGCGTTTCCGCCTGGCGTTTAAACAGCAGATCCCCCCGGTAATTGATCTCCCAAACCATGCTGTTCCTGGGATAAGAAACGGCGCCGGTGGTCGGGGAACCGGGAGCGTCCTTGCCGAGGCCGGTGGCGTTGACTACCAGGGAGTAGGGAGGCAGGGCGGCGATAAGCTTGTCATTATCCGCCGGCGCCGGGCTATGAATAAAGCGGAAGTCGATCTTTTTGTTAAGCCCTGCCAGCGCCTCTTTGGCCGAGGCAAGCCGGGGCTCGCTGCGGTTCGCAATAGTGAGCCGTTTGGGCGCATTATCGCCGAATTTTTCCTGGGAGAAATACACCGACATTGCCAGAGAACTGCCCCCGGCGCCCAACAGTAACACTTCCCCCCCATGATCTTTCCAGAAATTACCCGGTATAAAAGATTCCAGGGCTAACCCGCTCGAAATGGGATCCTTGGCATGGGCGCAGTACATTCCCTCTTTTTTTGAAAGGGAGGAAACCTCCTCCAGTTTTTCCGCAAAGGGATCGATATAATCAAAAATATCACGGCAGGCTTTGAACAGATCCAGCTTGTGGGTTGTAACCAGGGCCCCCAAAGAAAGGGGATCCTTCTTGAGAAATTCCGCGACCTTGCGGTACTCGTCCGCCGGAGCATGGAGGGGCAGATCGATTCCCTTTATAACCGCCTTTAAGCCCAGAGCTTCCGCCCATTTGGGGAATACGGTCATAATAGACGATTTTCCGGTAGTAACGCCGATAAAATAAAAAGCCGCTTCCTTTGCCGCCTCTAAAATTGGCATATTATCGTACCCTCCTGGAGATGTCATTATGTACTAACATTACAATATCATATCCCACTCTTTTATTAAAGTCAAAGGGTGTTGCAAAAAAACCGCCTTTATGATAGTATGTAATTACATTATGAAGATACTGATTACCCCCACATCATTCAAGGCCGATAGTACCGGACCGGAAATGGAAACGCTCCGGCGTTTTGCCGCGGAACATCAGGGGGAGCTTGTTTTTAATCCCGCCGGAAAGCCCTTGACGGAGGACGAACTCATCCCCCTAATCAAGGATTGTGACGGCTATATTGCGGGGCTCGATTTTATCACCAAAAAGGTGATTGACGCCGCTCGTTCCCTTAAGGTTATCTCCCGCTACGGCGCCGGTGTTGACCGGGTTGATAGAGAGGCGGCAAAGGCGAAGAATATCCCGGTTTGTAATACCCCCGGGGCAAACGCCCAGGCTGTGGCGGACTTAACCGTGGCCTTGATCCTCTGCGCCGCCCGTAAGGTGCCCATGCTGGACCGCAAAACCAGGGAAGGCCAATGGATACGTTCTACCGGTATAGAACTGTACGGCAAGATCCTCGGGATACTCGGCCTCGGCGCGGTGGGGAAGGGGGTAGCCAGGCGGGCCCAGGGTTTCTCCATGCGGGTGCTTGCATACGACCCTTATATAAACAAAGAGTACGCAGGGGAGAATAATATTGAAATTTCCGGTTTTGACGGAGTCATAAGAAACGCCGATGTTATATGCCTCCACCTCCCCTTAACGAATGAAACCCGGCATATTATTTCCGCTGAAGTAATGGGCCGGATGAAGAAGGGGACTATTCTGATCAATACCGCCAGGGGCGGGCTCATTGACGAGCAGGCGGCGTACGAACACCTGAAATCGGGGCAGCTCGGCGGGCTCGGGCTTGACGCGTACGAGGAGGAACCGCCTGCGGCATCCCCCCTGTTTGAGCTTGACAATGTGGTGCTGACCCCCCACACCGCTTCCCACACCGCCGAAGCAACCGCCAATATGGCCGCCATGTCGGTGCAAAACCTGATAGACGTTTTATCAGGCAGGGACTGCCCGTATATTATTAAGTAGAGCTTGCTTTGCAGGAGGCTGATATGCGGCGGATCACCACGGTTTTAGGTACGATTCCTTCCCCGGAACTGGGTTTTTGTCAGAGCCATGAACATCTCAGTATCGCCAAGGGGTATCCCGCCGCAGTGTACCCCGATCAGTGTATTGATGACCGGGGAAAAAGCGTAGAGGAACTGGCGCTCTACCGCCGGGCCGGGGGCGAGGCGCTGGTGGATGCCCAGCCTTTGGGATGCGGCAGGGATGCTGTCATACTCCGGAAAATATCGGAGCAAAGCGGGGTCCGGATTATCGCTTCCACGGGGTTCCACAAGATGATCTTCTACCCCCAGGGACACTGGATATATTCAATTAACGCCGATGATCTTACGGAGATCTATACCGCGGAGTTGACCCGGGGCATGTTCACCGATGGGGATAACAAGTATCCCGAAACCCAGAGCAGTATCCGCTCAGGTCAGATAAAGGCGGCCCTGGATGGGGGGGAATTCAGCCTCCAGTACGAGAAGCTTTTTTCGGCCGCCGCGGAGGCCGCAAAAGTTACCGGCGCCGCCCTAATGGTTCATGTCGAAAAGGGCTCGGACCCAATAGCCCTCTCGGACTTTCTCCTGCGCCGGGGGGTCTCTTTAGACAGGGTGATCTTTTGCCACATGGACCGGATGGTG
>JAITNM010000141.1 GCA_031290475.1 Treponema sp.
TTTGCTACATCCACCAAACGCAGCGCTATCAGCAATTGTGATGACGGTGTCCGGTATAATAACCCCGGTGATGTTCCGGTTAGAGTTAAACGCTCTGTCCCCGATTTCCCTGACCGGTATTCCCTGTATCTGGGCGGGTATCCGCACATCCGTTGCTTTACCGGTGTAGCCGGTAATGACTGCCCCCGTGCCGTCGGCGGGAATGGTAACGGTAAAGTCATCCTCGCTTTGGGCAAAAGCCATGGCGGCAATCCCGATGAGTGCCGCCGCCAATAAAATTCTTTTTCGTAACATAATTATGCTCCTTCGCATTTCAGGCGTTACGCCTAGCCTGCCGGCTTGTTTCGTAGTTCCATTCCGCGTTTATCGCGCGGAAAACAGAGACATAAGGACAAACATTATGGTCTCAAAATCTTTCGCGACTTCCTGTTTGCCGCCGGCCTGCGCCGTTACGGTTTGTATCAGCGCGCTGTCTTCCCTGTTCCTCAGAAAGTCAAAAATGATATACACCTTGTCGTCGGTGTACTCGGCGCTTTGGATACAGCGTATCCGGTATCTGCCCCGCGCTATTTTTACCGGCTCCTCAACCTGCATGAATGGGCGTTCGGTCGTATAGAAAAAACTGTTTATCGTGCCGCCTATGTCCATAATTGACGGGCGCACAAAGGGGGTAAGCCCCAAAAACATCGCTTTTTCACCCTGCCCCACGCCACACTGCCCGATTGGGCAAACAGGGGTATACCCACGCAGAAAATACCCAAGAAAACGAACAATACCTTTTTCATCATTATATCAACGCCACAATTCTTACAAAACATTTGCTACCTCCTTTGCTCTTTCGTGCCGACATGCTTGACTGGAAACCTACAGCGTCCCGCTCATTCATCCTTTTTCCTCTTGTGCTGTTTTTTTCTCCAATTGGTGGGCTTTGTTTTTTGAAGCAGTATCAGTTTTTATGCCTTTTTGCGCCTCAAACAGGCGGAGCGTGGCCCTAACTAAGCGATCTTGCCCTTCGTCATCCAAACGAGCGAATTTCTGGCTAAATATGCCAAAGATGTCTACTTTTTCATACATTCTGACACTTCCAAAGATATTATAATACTCATAATGTGCTCATATAACAATCTTGTCAATATTATCGCTTAAAATTTGTAAAAAAATCGCTTGGTATGCCTTCCTTTTGATGGAATATTTGGTAAAATAAGACTACATGGGTTATGACGGAAATATGGCGGGATCAATGCCTAATGGCATACCGGAACGTATAAAGGCGGTTAGAGCTGCCCTGAAACTCTCTCAGCGGGCTTTTGCCAAGCGGGTATTTGTCAGCCAGGGGTATTTTGCGGAGATAGAGGTAGGCAAACGTAATATAAGCGAGCGGATTATACAATTAATTACAACACAATATAAAGTAAACAAAGAATGGCTAAAAAAGGGTATAGGCGATATGTTTTCCGTATCAAAAACAGAAATAAAACTGGAATACCTGTCAGGCGTATTTGCGGAATTAGATGAATTGTTACAGGATTATTTAATTAAACAAGCCGACGAATTGCTGATCATACAAAAAAAGAAAATGAGGTAAACAAGTACAAAAGAGGAAAGTCTCCCCCCGCAATTACCGGGCTATGAGTTGATGATCCTGCCTTTTTTTGTTACTATCTGTACCTGCAAGGCGTATCCTGAAGGGGTTTGCGTTTATTTGCATACGGGCGGCTTCGCCGGGGAGTTTTCAATGCTTGAAGTACAGGGTGTGACCAAGGTATACGGCAGTCACAAGGCGGTGGATAATATCAGTTTTAAAACCGGGGATCACGGTATTGTGGGGTTCCTTGGTCCCAATGGGGCGGGGAAGTCAACCACCATGAACATTATCACCGGGTATACCTCCTCAAATCAGGGGACGGTTGCCATTAACGGCTGCGAAGTGCTTGAGGATCCTATCCGCTACAAGGGCTACATCGGATATCTGCCCGAGCGGCCGCCCTTATACCCGGACATGACGGTCCGTTCCTATCTTTCCTTTATCTTTGATCTTAAAAAGATCCGGCTGCCCAAGAAGGCCCATATTGATGAAATCTGCGCGGCCGTGGCTATTGGGGCGGTGGAAAAACGGATCATAAAGAACCTGTCCAAGGGGTATCAGCAGCGGGTGGGGCTGGCCCAGGCCATGCTCGGGAAGCCTGAGGTGCTGATCCTGGACGAACCTACCGTGGGGCTTGATCCGAAACAGATTCTGGAAATACGCAATCTGATTAAAGAACTGGGGAAGACCTGTACGGTTATCTTTTCTTCCCATATTTTACAGGAAGTCCAGTCGGTTTGCGAGCGGATCATCATTATCAACAACGGCGTTTTGATTGCCGATGGCAGTCCGGAAGACCTTGCCGCCCGTACCAGCGGAGATGCTTCCCTGATCCTCGCGGCCGAAGGCCCGGAGGCGGATATACGGGAAGCCCTTGGCCGCATTCCCCATGTGCGGAATGTGGAAGGGAAAAACGCCGCCGCCGGGGAATGGGAGTTTGTGCTGGAGAGCGAAAGCGGTTTTGATATACGGCGGGATCTTTTTGCGGTGATGTCCCGGAACGGCTGGCCCATTCTGGGTCTGCGAAGGGGGAGCATGACCCTGGAGAATGTATTTCTCCGCCTCGTTGCGGGGGATACTTCCGTGTTTCAGGGCCTTGAGCGGAAACCCGGTTCCGGGGCTGAGGAAAAGAGCGGCGTAACCCCGGACGAAACAGAAGCAACGGAGGGTTCGGTATGAAGGCGATTATAAAGCGGGAACTGGCTTCCTACTTTACTTCCCCCATTGGGTATATTTACCTCGCGGTTATTTATTTTCTTTCGGGGTATTTCCTGTTTACCATCGTACTTATCAACAACAGTAATGATATCAGGGCGGTATTTCAGTCAATGTTAACCATAGTCATGTTCTGCGCCCCCCTGCTGACGATGCGGCTCATGTCCGAAGACAAGCGGCGCAAGACGGATCAGACGCTGCTTACCGCGCCGGTTTCTTTAACCGGGATTGTATTTGGCAAGTTCTTTGCAGCCGCCCTGATGTATTTGGCAAGCATTTCCGTCCTCCTGGTATTTGCCCTGGTCCTGCATAGTTTCAGTCCCGTAAATTGGGCGGTGATTATCGGCAACTTTGCCGGCCTCCTGCTTTTAGGGCTGGTTTTTATCGCTATCGGGCTGTTTGTTTCTTCTCTGACCGAGAACCAGGCTATTGCCGCCATCGGCAGTTTTGTGGTCATGCTGGGCCTCTTTATGCTTGACGCAATTCCAACGTTAATTCCCAATCCTGTCGTGACCGCCCTGATTCGGGAAATTTCCGTACTCAGGCGCTATACGCCTATTACCCAGGGTATTTTGGGCATAGCGGATCTGGTTTTCTTTATCAGCGTTTCGGGAATTTTTCTATTTCTTACCGCCCGGGTGCTTGAAAAACGGCGATGGAGCTAAAGGTACAGATTATGAGCAAAGGTTTTTTAAACAGTAGAATTGTGAGGTATGGCGTTGTTTCCACCATTATTACGGTACTGGTTATTGTTGTAGCGTTCCTGCTGAACATGGCCCTTACTGCCGTATTTAGAAAATATCCGCTGAATATCGATTTAACCCAGGGCAAGGTTTTTGAGATTACCCAGGACACTAAGGATTTCCTTTCCACCCTTGATAAGGACATAGATATTTACATCCTGAATACCGAGGATAGGTTTATTGGCGCCAGCCCTTCCGAGTATTTTATGCAGGCCAACGAGGTTATCCGTAAATACGCGCAGTATTCCTCCAGGGTAAAGATCACGTACCTGGATTTACTGCGTAACCCCGATTTTGGTTCCCGATATCCGGGGCTGAACCTTTCGGTTAACGATATTCTCGTAACTTCCGGGGAACGGACCAAGATGCTGAACTCGGCGGATCTGTTCAATATTTCGAACTCCTACTACGGCAGGTATGTTGCTTCCTCCAAGGCGGAACAGACCCTGACATCCGCGCTGTTCAACATCACCGCCGCCGGCCAGATCCGGGTCTTTGTCATAACCGGCCATGGGGAGGAGGATATTAGCCCCTTTACGGAGCTCCTGATTCTAAACGCGTACGAGGTTTTCCCCCTTAACCTGTACAACCAGGAAATCCCGGAAGATACCGCCCTTTTAATCCTCGCCGCCCCGGACCGGGACCTTGCCGAACTGGAATTGCGCAAGCTGGACGCGTACCTTGAGAGCGGAAACGGCAAGAACCTGTTCTACCTTGCTTCGGCGGATCAGGGGCCGCTGCCCAATATTGACGCCTTCCTTGCGGAGTGGGGGATTGCGGTACGTGACGGTCTTGCCTTCGAGGCCAATCCGGCCCTGCTCCTCTCAAATTCGGTGTTTATGTCCTATGCGGGCTATCGGGAAGAGGAACACTCCCGGAATACCATGGCCAAGGGGTTATTGCCTGTTTTTCCCCAGTCCCGGCCCCTGGGCATGGTCTTCGAACAGGAAAAGTACAAAAGTGTAAAAACCCTGCTCGCCCTGTCCCCTGCCTCGGGTATACGTCCCTCCCGGGCCGAACCCGACTGGCAGCCGTCGGCCGCGGACATTGCAGGGAATGTACCGGTGATGATCCTCAGCGGTTCTCTCCGAAACAGCATCTCCGGAAGCCTGGACAAGGCAAATGTCCTGGCTGCGGGTTCAGTGCTGGGGCTTGACGAAAACATCCTGGGCAGTTCCAATATCGCCAATTCGGGCTACCTGTTGGACCTCTTGGGCAGCCTGACCAACAAGGAACAGGAGATATGGATAGAAAGCAAGATTATCGGTTCCGGTCAGCTAGGCGCTACTATTCTGCAAGTAATGATTATTGCCGCCGTCTTTATGGTTATCCTGCCCCTGGTTATTCTGGGGATTGGGGTTGGGGTATGGCTCAAGCGCCGGCACCGGTAGGGGAAATATGAAACGGATACTAATTATCGCGGTCCTTGCGCTGGTTATTGCCGGTCTGGGCGTAACCGTATTACTGTTGGGTAAGAGCGATGCCGCTCCTGTTCAGGAAAGGGAAACCGCGGAATACATCATCAATAGCGCTCAGGATGGGGATATTTCCCGTATCGCCATAAAAAACGAATCCGGTGAATATGAGATTCTGGCCCCTGCCCAGGGCGGGGAGGGGCTCTTTATCCCGGGCCTTGAAGATTTAAAGCCGGATAGTTTTTTCCTCTCGGTTACCCGGAGCCGCCTGTCGTTCCTCATGTCCCAGGGCTCTATAGCCGGCGGAGAGGATCTTGCCCCCTTCGGCCTTTCGGAACCCCGGGCCGTAGTAAAAGTATCCTTCGCGGACGGCGGGGAGCGGACTATTTTTATCGGGAATGACGCCCCCGACGGCGCCAATACCTACACCCGCATCCTGGGGAAAGAGGGGGTATACCTTGCCGCCCGGCGGGATCTGGAGAACTGTTTGCTCCGTTCCCTGGACTTTGTTGATAAAACAATTGTTGAAGTCCAGGGGAATACCGTGAATCCTTCAGGGGAAGGCGTACCCCCGGAATTCGAGCGTATTGAGCTGGGCGGTGCCTTTCGCCGGGATGAACCGGTACGTATCGTTAAAACGGAAGGGCCTCCGCCGGATCGAAGCGGCATAGCGTACAATCCCTATCAAATTGTACAGCCGGTTCACGCTAATGTGAGCATAGACAAGGGGCTCCCCAATCTTGAGGCCCTGTTTGATCTTAAGGCTATCCGGGTTGTTCACTTCCTGACTGATCCCGGAGAACTGGTCCGGTACGGCTTGGCGGAACCCTATTCCACCGCGACGGTGCTGGGTACCCTGGGGAGCGGTTTAGGAGGCTTTAGCCTCCGGGCTTCGGCCCCCGGCGAAGACGGCAGGATCTATCTCCTCCGGGAAGGCGTTCCCCTGATCTACGAGGTGGCATCCGACACGGTCCCCTGGCTGGAACTTTCTTTTTTTGATCTCATGGATAAGCTCGTTATCCTTCCCTTCATTGACAACGTTGCCCGCCTTGAAGTATACAGTCCGGATATTTCCTACACCTTTACCCTCTCCGGGGAGGGGGACGGGCTCGTTGTCCAAGCCGGCGGAGAGACCATAGATACGGCTAATTTCCGGACCCTCTACCAGACCGTTCTTACCGCCATGTACGAGTCCTATACCCGGGAACTTCCCGAGGCGGGAAGCGTTCCGCTCCTGGAGATACGGTACCATTACCGGGACGGGAAACCCGTCGACAAGCTTAGCTTTTATCCGGCCATTGCCCGGCGGGTTCTGCTCAGTTATAACGGCAGGCGGCCTTTTTATACCTACTCGGCCTATGTGGATAAGGTTCTTACAGACTGTGCGCAGGTTTTGGCTGGTAAAAAGGTTCGGTCCTATATTTGAGTCATTGCCCCAGGGTTTCGAGAAAACGGCGGCAGTTGTCAACCAAATCGGCGCCGGAGTTGAAAAGCCCGCCTCCCACGAGCGCCAGAAAATCCCTGCCGTAGCTCTGTATCATGCCGCCTATACTGCCAAGTTCCATGCCTCCCGCAGGGCTCGGGAAAACCGGCTCATAAGCGCCGAAGTCTTCCCGGCAGGCGCGGGCTATGCCGAGGCAGTCGTCCCGGGTAAGGGGGAAACGGCCGCCGTAATTCGGGAAAATTGCCGCGTCCGCGCCGGCCAGCCGGGGGAGAAGGCCGAAGATCAGCTCCGGGGCGATGCCCTGGGGGTTGATAGCATAGGTTCCGGCAAACGCGGGATGGGAAAAAATGGGAAGATCTATTCCCGAGGCGGCAAGGGAGCGCATGGCGTCAAATCCGGTTAAGCCGGGGATTATGAGGAGCGCTCCGGCGCCCAGTTCCTTTGCCCTGAAGGCCCTTTCCGCCAGTTTATCCGCCGGAGCAGTGATATTCGGAACGTAAATGGCGGAGCGGCCCGATTTTACGTTTTCCTCCCGCACCGCGTCCGCGCAGCGCCGCACCCGCTCCTCAAAGGGGGCGAATACCTGGTCCGAAAGGCCGTGATCGTCTTTGATTATATCTACCCCGCCCCGGACAAACTGAGATGCCAGAACGGCCATATTGGCCGCGGAAAGGCCCATGGGTTTAAGGGCGGTAAAGAGGAGGGGCCGTGCTTCGGCTTTTACGGTTTCCCGGATGCCGGGAATACCGAACCGGGGTCCGGGAAATAATTTGAGAATCCCCCGGCCGGGGTAGATCTTGAGCGCCTGTATTCCCTGTTTAATACTGATATTACCGAAAACCACGTTGAGAAATTGGGTGAATTCCCCGGCGGCAATTTCATCGGCAAAGCTGATACGGGCCAGCCAGCGGCCGTCGTCTTCCTTTTCCAGGCTTTCGATCCGGCCAAGCACCGCATCCGGTATGGCCCCTTCCGGCAGAAACCGTACGGGGAACTCCACGGTCTGCTCGGCGCAAATATCCTCCGCCCTGCTCCGCACGGTCCGCTCATCGCCGTAGAGCCGATAGACGACAGAAAAGCGATTCCCGCTTAAAAGGCCCCGGGTGATCTTGTCATCGTAATCCTCAAAAAACATAGGCGTCTTTCCTTAACACTACAGCGCTTCTGCTTTAGCGCCTGAGTGCATTACCGGCGTATAGGTTTCCCGCAGGCTGCTTTCCTCAATATTAAAACTGTTTCCGGTGATATGTTCTACAGCCGAAATCAGAGCCATGGCGTCAATTCCGTATTCGCTCATCAAATAACGGCGGCTTGCGCCGTGGGCAAACTTGTCCTTAAGACCGAGCCTGCGGAGGGGTTTGCCCACGCCCTCTTCGGCCATACACTCGGCAGCGATACTGCCAAGGCCCCCGATAACGCTGTGGTTTTCCAGGGTAAGGGCCCCCCAGCGGCTTTCGGCGATTTCGGCAATAATTTCAGGATGATTAAAAGGCTTGAGGGTAGAAATATGGTAATGGCTCAGGGACAGGCCTTTATCGCTCAATGCGGCTTCCGCACGCATCCCCTCTTCGGTACAGATGCCGCTGGTAAGCAGCACCAGATCTTTTCCCGAAGAAAGCTTCCGGTATTTACCGAACCGGAGGGGTTCGTTTTTATCGAAGAGCCGGGGCACCTCTCCCCGAAGCTGGCGCACATACACCGGTCCCGGTATATTATAGGCGGCGTCCAACACCGATTCTACCTCTGTCGCGTCCCCCGCTTCCAGTATGGTCATGTTCGGCAGCGCCCGCATCACCGCGATATCCTCAATTGCCTGGTGGGTGGCCCCGCCGGGGGTAAGGATACCCGGCAGAAAACCAAACATCTTAACCGGCAAATTCGGATAGGCGACAGACATGGCGATCTGATCATAGGCTCTGCGGTAAATAAAGACAGCAAAGGTGTGCACCAGGGGGATAAAGCCTTTCCGGGCCATGCCTCCGGCAAAAGCGAGCATGTTCTGTTCCGCAATGCCCATGGACAGGAACCGCTCCGGGCACGCGTCGCGGAAGGCGTCGGCTTCGCAGGAACCGGTCAGGTCGGCGGAGAGGACGTACGCTTCAGGATGCGCAAGCCCCCATTCCCGCAAATGTCTTCCATGCGCCTTGACGGCGATTTCCATTTTTGTTTTAACGGAGAGGGCCTCTCCGGATTGTGCGGCCGGAGGGGTTTCCCCGGCCGCCAAAGGGCCGGTTTGGGCTTCCAGAAAACGCCGGTAGGCGGCCTTCTCGTTCTGATCGGTAAAGCGGACATAGTGGAACTTGGGGTAACGGCTTTTGAGGATCTCCATATCCCGGCAGGGGTCCGTATCGCAGAGAATGAAAGTGGGAGTCTGGGAAGGGGACATCCCGCCAAGGCTCGTGAGGACGTCAATATCGTGGCCGTTCACCCGGTATACTCTGGCGCCGAAAGCCTCAAGGCGTTTATCAAAGGGTTCAAGCTGCATTACGCCGGTCATTTTGCCGTCGCACTGAAAGCCGTTTACATCAACATAAATCAGCATGTTCCCCAGTTTATGATAGCACGCCGCCTGTACCGCCTCCCAGAATTCGCCGGACTGACATTCGCCGTCGCTCATAAACACTACCACCCGGCCGCTTTCGTTCCGGATGCGGCGGGCCATGGCGATACCCGCCGCCTGACTGATCCCCTGTCCCAATGAACCGGTAGTCGCTTCCATGCCGGGTGAATGTTCGGCGCCTATCATTTCCAGCGTGGTACCATCAGTGTTGTAGGTATCCATGCAGGATTCATCCATGCGTCCTGATTCGATCAAGGCGGCGTAGAGGACCAGGGCGTATTGAGCCGGGGAAAGGATAAAGCTGTCGCAGGCAGGGTCCCCTGCGCCGTTAAATTCCTCCCCCGTAATTGCCGGCCTTTGCGGGCCCGGGGGGCCGCGGAATTTTTCCGCCATAAGGGGTTTGTCCAGCTTTTTAAGCTTTAAAACATTACGGTACAGTACCGCGAAGATCTCCGCAGATGAACAGGCCTGGCTTAAATAACCGCCGTTATGCGCGATAGTATGGGCCAGCACCCGCCGTCTGATACCTTGGGCGACGCTCCGGGCGTCAGGGGGAACAATTTTTTTTGCCATATTGCTAAACCAGGATTCCTTTTTTAAGAATTATACGTATAAGAATCTACAACGCCGCAGATTGTCTGATTCGCCACAATATCCTTGTCGTCCAAAAGCAGTTTTGCGGCTCCTCCATCGGTATTAACAATAACCAGATCGCCTACACCCGCTTCACCGCAGTCAAACGCCACATAGTGCGGCCCGGAGGGAACGCCTTTGCCGTCGAGATACTGCACGACCATGAGTTTATACTTTTCATGGGTTTCACTGCGTATGGTTGACACCACATTCCCGATTACTCTAGCCAGTTTCAAACCGCCGCTCCTTTTCCACATGGTATTCGTCGATAAAGCCGGTTATTGCCAAATCGCACGGAGGATAGGGAGGAGCGAAGATGAGAGACGCCTCTTTTGCGGGAATGCAGGTGACAAAATCACCGTCCCCGGCCTGCCTTGTTTGATCCGCCGCGACCTGGAGCTTTCCCGGTTTACCGTCTTCCATCATACGCACCAACAGCAATTTGATTCCCGATAGGAGGGGATCTTTTATGGTTGCCACCACAGTGCCTTCCACCATGGCTGTAAGCATGGGAACTCCTATTTTACCTTGGGCAGAATTCCCTCGACTTCGGCGTGGGGCCGGGGAATGACATGGACGCTGAGCACTTCGCCCACCCGTGCGGCCGCGGCGCCGCCGGCTTCCACCGAAGCCTTTACCGCACCTACGTCACCCCGGACCATGACGGTAACAAGGCCGCCGCCCACCAGTTCTTTGCCGATAAGGGTGACATTCGCTGCTTTGACCATGGCGTCCGCCGCTTCAATGGCCCCGACCAGTCCTTTGGTTTCTATCAAACCCAACGCTTCCTGACTCATTTCTTGCTCCTTAAAAAATAATTATAATACCGCCCGGATCAGATCCGGATGCGGTGAAGGAATTACTACACTCTGACTCAGCATACCCTGAGAGGCCTCATCGGCTTCCGCCGCCTTTACCGCCGCTTCCACCGCCGCCACTGCCCCCGACAGGGTTACGAAGGACTTGCCCCCCATGCCCCGGGCAAGGCGTACTTCCAACAGTTCCACCTCCGCGGTCTTAACGCAGGTATCCGCCGCACGTACGGCCGCCGCCAGGGAAAATGTTTCCAAAACCCCCAG
Organism: Treponema sp.; assembly: GCA_031290475.1. Taxonomy (GTDB): domain Bacteria; phylum Spirochaetota; class Spirochaetia; order Treponematales; family Breznakiellaceae; genus JAITNM01. Next base: position 10,675 of record JAITNM010000141.1, read on the forward strand.
GGCTTCTACGTTTTCAAGATCAGCGGCGCCTGCAAGGGCGGCTATTACCCGCCGGTCCACATTGGGGATAACAAGGCTGTCTACGAGCTTCATCCCCGCGGCCTCAACGCCGGCGGCAACAGAAGCCTGGACCGCCGCCACTTCCCCATTTACGAGCACAATGTACTTCCCCGCGCACACCGCCTGCGCCGTTACCAGGGAGACCTGAGCGGTTTTGAGCATAAAATCTCCCGCAAGAATCCCCAGGGGAATGCTCAGTGTTTCTACCATACCCAGCGCCGTTACCGCCATCACGCCTCCCTGCCCGTTATTTCGATATAATTACTGTTCACTCCGGTGACTTTACCGTCTATGCTGGCGTGAATCTCCGCGCCCAGGGCGTTTTCCGGTATTACGGCAATTTTCCGCCCCTCATTTACCTCCGCGCCAACGCTTACCACCGGAACGGAAGGAGCGCCCGTATGCATACGCAGGGGGATACGCACCTTCTTCGGCATAAAAGGCTTTTCATCCAGCGGGGCATCAACATCGAAGGAACCGAGAGCCATGCGGGCAATGAGCCGGGAAACGGGTATGCGCTTTAACGCAAAATCCGGCTCCGCCTTCACAGGCCCTGGAGACTTCGAGGGACGTACCCCTTGTTTTAAGAGCCCTTCCCTGAAGATGTTCATGATAACGGAGGGGGTAAGCCCCATGGGGCAGGCGTAATGAGTGCAGAGCCCGCAGTTGCAGCAGGAAAGTATGCCGTTGATATTCCCCAGCAGTTTTGCGTCTCCCCCGGCGGCGGCGCGCATGGCCTTGTGGGGCTCGACACCGAGGCCCAGGGTATGCCGGGGACAAAGCTGGGTACATTGACTGCACTGACAGCAAACCGCCTGGGCCAGCTTGAGCTGCCGCCCTATGGGAATTTTCCGCCGCACTATCAGCGGGTGATCCCATTTGAAAAACAGTAAACCGCCGGTAGTTTTTGTAACCACCGCGTCCCAGTCTTCTTCCAGGGTCCCCATGCAGGGACCGCCCCTGATTAGCGCGTGATCTTTCTCGCCGCCTTTGATCCCCCCATACCGGGCCAGTTCCCGAAACGGCGTACCCACAGGGACGGATACCGTGACAGGACGCTCCACCTCGCCGCCTATGGTAACGTATTTCCTCGTTACGGGAATTCCCTCAAGAGCGCCGGCGATATTCACAAGGGTAGTAACATTACACACCACGCAGAGGGAGTCCTTGGGAAGCTCGTCCGCCGCCACGACACGGCCGGTGATTTCGTGGATGAGCGCCTTTTCATCCCCCAGAGGATAGGTGTTCTTCATGACATGCAGCCTGATTTTGGGATGATCCTTGAGAGCCCCCTCCAGGGCTTTTACCGCGGCGTGGTAGTGTTCCTTGGTGGCCACTACTCCCTTGTCCGCCCCCACGGCGCTCATGGCCGCTTCCATACCCCGGACAATACGCTCCGCGTTATTGGCCATTAAGATGCGGTCGACCCTGAGAAGCGGCTCGCATTCGGCGCCGTTGGCGATAACATATTCGGCTTTCGCGTTGAGTTTTACGTGGGTGGGAAATCCCGCTCCCCCGGCGCCTACAACGCCCGCCGTCCTGACAAGCCCGATCACGTCCACATTGGCCCTCCCCGCATCAGACGATGCGGAAATCTCCGTAGAGTACGCAGCGCCGGTACCGGGTAAAGGTACGGGCGCTCGTGATCCCTTCGCCTGTAGGGGTAGCGATGGTAAAGGTCGCGCAGCCCTCCGCGTCATAACCCAGACCGCAGTAGGACGGGGCATTTTTTACAAAGATGGTAGTATTCATGCGCCGGGCCGCTTTGGACATGTTGTGTACGTTAGCCGAATGCATTATCGCCGAATGTTTGCATCCCTGTTCGGCCCGGAAAGCTTCTTCCACCGCCTCGTCGATGTTGTTCACCGATGCAACGCCGAGCACCGGCATTAGCATTTCTGTCATGATAAAGGGATGGTTCCTGTCCACCAGCGCAATGACAAGCCGTGGCTCACCGGAAAAGGCGACGCCGCTTTCCCGGAGAATGTGCGAGGCGTTGCGGCCCACATACTTGCGGTTGATAAGGTACCCGCCGTTCTTTTCGATTAAGACGGTCCTGAGTACTCTGTCAACATCGGCGCCGTAAATACGGAAAGCCCCCGCCTTTTCCATTTCTGTTAACAGTTTTTCTACGATATTTGAAAAGGCGAACACCTCTTTTTCCGCCACGCAGAGCACATTGTTGTCAAAACTGGCGCCGTCCACGATTTTTTTAGCCGCCTCCTGAATATCCGCCGTATCATCCACAATAACAGGCGGGTTTCCGGGGCCGGCGGCAATCACCCGCTTGCCGCTCTTCATCGCCACTTTTACTACCGCCTCGCCGCCGGTCACCGAAAGCAGGGGGACGTCCGGGTGTTCCATGAGCGCCTGCCCGCTTTCCAGGCTCGGCTCTTTTATTGAGGCGATAAGGCAGGGCGGCCCGCCGGCTTTGACAATGGCCTCGTTCAGGATACGCATCGCTTCCAGGGACGCCCGCTTGGCCGACGGGTGGGGGTTAAACACCACCCCATTTCCCGCGGCAATCATGCTGATGGCGTTGTTGATAATCGTCGCGGTAGGGTTGGTGGAAGGGGTGATGGAGCCGATAACACCGAAGGGAGCGCGTTCCATAATGGTCATTCCCCTGTCGCCGGTATGGGCTTCCGTTTCCAGATCTTCAATTCCCGGCGTATGATTTGCGGCAAGCAGGTTTTTTTTGATCTTGTCTTCTATATGCCCGTAGCCGGTGTCCTCATAAGCATAACGGGCCAAAAGTTCCGCGTTATCCACGCCGGCCTTGCGCATCGCGGCGATAAGCTCCCCGCGCTTTTCCAGGGACAGCTGTGCAAGCCGCCTCTGGGAAGCCCCGGCGTTTTCGACAGCCTCGGCCATGGTGTCGCAGAGCCATGCCCTTCCGGAAGGCGCGCCGCTGGTTCGCGGAGAAGCGGCGGGGGAAACGGGAGCGATGCCGGCAGGACCGGCGGCGGCGGCATTGCCTGGGGCATTACCAAGCAGGGAACGAACTATATCTTCGGTAATGGTACGGATTTGCTCTTCGGTCATCGCCATAGTTCACAACCTCGCTTACTTGTCTTTTTCGCCGAATTTTTCATAGATCCGTTTACCCTTTAAGTTAACGGAATCCACCACCGCCACAATTGCGCTGTCCACCGGGCGGTTTTCGGTAAAGGCGGTCTGCCGGGAAGAACTGCCGCCCACTATGAGCACAACCTCTCCCTCTCCGGCGCCTACGGTATCCACGCTCACCACCGGGGCGCCTTTTTCCTCAAAGGTATCAATATCAATAGGGGTTACAATCAGGAGCTTGTACCCGTTGAGTTTTTCCGATTTGGTAGTACTCACCACCGTGCCTCTCACTCTGCCTAATACCATTACTGTTTCCTCACTTCATTTCCGGTCTTGCCTCTTATGGTTATGCCGTACCTGGACGCGGCATCCCGAGCCAATGGGGTAATAACGGAGCGCGGACCGGTTTCAATATCCGTAATCCCCGCCCGGTAAGCCGCAAGAATATCCGCCTCTCCCCAAAAAGGCCGGGCGTCTTTAAGATCCCGTCCTCCGGCGCCGGTTTCTTTCTTTTGTACAGCCGTTTTTTCTTTCGGCCCCGCCGCAGAAATACTGCGCTGTTCCGCAAAAATAAGGGCGCAGAGAGAACCGCCGGCAAGCCCTGCGGCATTGGCTTCGTCCTTGTCCAGATGGACTTCCAGTACATGGCCCGGCCCGGAACGTACAACTACGTTGGCGAATATCGCGCCCCTCGCTCCCCCCACCGCAACGGAAACCACATCCCCGTTTTTAAGACCGTAGGCAAGGGCCTCGTCTTCGGCCATGTGCAGATGCCGGGCGGCTACTATAATTCCCCTTTCAATATCAACGTACCTGTCCCCATTGATAAGCCGCCCGCCGGGGCTGCCTTTAATATCGCCTGACATGCGGATGACCGGAGGGAGCCCCAGGCTTACCGCATCCCCGGTGGAAATTTCCACCTGGGTTTCCTTCCGTTCGGGGCCTAAGACCCTGAGGGACAGGCGCCCCTTGGGGGTTTCCAGGATGATTTTTTCCTCGCAGGCGTACTGGCCGCTCTGGGAAAGATCCCGCATTTTTGTAAGCTCGTAACCCGGCGAAAAAAGCCGGTCTATGCCGGCCCGGCTCAAATGCACATGCCGTGCGGAAGACGCCACAGGCGCAAGGTACTGTCCCCGCCGCGCAAGCGTGGTGAGGATAATCCGCTCAACAAATCCGCGAAGCCTTTCCCGGTCCATAAATTTTATTTTTTCCGCCCCGGTGTTTTTGCCTCGAAGATCTTTTTGAGGCTTTCCGTATAGGGAGGCCGGGCGATGCCGTATTCGGTGATGATGCCGGTTATCAGCGTCGCGGGCGTTACATCAAAGGCGGGGTTAAACACTTTTACCCCTTCAGGCGCCATGCGCTCCTTGTACCACATCTCGGTAACTTCGCCTCCGGGCCGCTCCTCAATCGGAATGTCGTCGCCTGTGGCAATGTTCATGTCTATTGTCGATGTGGGGGCGCATACATAAAAGGGTATCTTGTAGTAATTCGCCAGTATAGCGACTCCTGAAGTGCCGATCTTATTCGCCGCATCGCCGTTTGCGGCTACCCGGTCGCAGCCGACAAACACTATCTCTACCCACTTGTTTTTCATCACCTGGCTTGCCATGTTGTCGCAGATAACCGTGGTATCCACGCCATCGGCAAAGCACTCAAACGCGGAAAGGCGCGCTCCCTGCAAAAGCGGCCTGGTCTCGTCGGTAAAGACCCGGAAGTTCATGCCTTTTTCCCGGCCCAGGTGTACGGGGGAAAGGGCCGTGCCGTACTTTACCGTGGCAAGCTGTCCCGCGTTGCAGTGGGTAAGGATGCCCGAACCGTCTTTGATAAGGGAGAGGCCGTTTTCGCCGATGGAACGGCAGACGGCAATATCCTCATCCCGGATGCGTACCGCCTCGTCGCGCAGGGCCTGTTTTAAAGCCGGTACGGAGAGCGATTTATTCGCCAGGGCAAAGCCGTCCATGCGGTCGAGCGCCCAAAAGAGATTTACCGCCGTAGGCCGCGCGGTGGCGAGGTAATCCTTGGCCTTTTTGAACTCCGCATAAAAACTGTCAAAGTTATCCGCCTTGATGCCTTTCGCGGCAAGATAGACGCCTATTGCCGCCGCGACGCCGATGGCGGGCGCGCCCCTCACTTGTAGAACGTATATGGCCCTGTGGATGTCCTCCTGTTTGGTGAGGGACAGTATCTCTACCGTGCCGGGCAGTTTTGTCTGGTCTATGATAACCAGCGCGCTTTTTTCATCATCAAGGGCTACCGTATCATACGTTAGTATATTCTGCGCCATGTTCACCCCTTAATATCCGGCTTTCTTTGCCGCGTTTTTAAATGATTCGACAAAATCTTCGCCAGTCCTGAATTTTGTCCGGTTCATGATACAGTCCTTGGCGCAGTAGATGTTCGTCCGTTCCGCGAGTACGCGCTTTTGCCTGTCGGGAATCGTCGTAACATCCTTTACCTGGGCCATGCCCACCGTCCGGCGGATAAGCTCGACGCCGGTACAGGCCGCCGTGTCGGTAAGAATCGCGGCGAGGTACCATTCCACAAAACCTTCGGTCTTCGCCATATAATCCGTAACATGGTCCTTGTAGTAATCAAGAAACTTCTTCTTGAAGAGGTCGATCACCTCTCCGGCGGTCTTGAGAACCCAGGCGCAGAACTCCTGCGCGCCGGCGGCATGGCCGTTGTCCCACGCAAAAAACAGGTTCGCGATGATGTTGCCGATATCGTAACCCATGGGGCCATAGAAGGCGAACTCGGGGTCAAAGACCTTGGTGCTGTCTTCCTTTACAAAAATAGACCCGGTATGCAAGTCGCCGTGTAAAAGCGCCTGGGCGTTATTCATAAAGTCGAACTTGAGCTTGGCCGCCTCAAGGTGAAGCGCCTTGTCTTCGTAGAGTTCCTTTTTCACAAAATCGGCGTTTTCGGGAGTTACGATGTTGCGCTTGTTTACATCGTTATACGGCTCGGTGTACACAAGATCTTCGGTAATTTCACACAGCTCCGGGTTGATAAAACTCTTTACCAGCGCCTTTTTTGCCTTGTGCTCCATTACGGCGTCCGTTGTGGCGAGCAGCGTTGCCGCCATGTAGGTGGTAATATCCCCGGCGAACTTCGGGAAGATCCTGTGCTCCATCAGGGCATAGCGCATCAGCGTGTGGTCCGAAAGGTCTTCCATGATGCAGGCGCATATCACCGTATCGTAGCGGAAAATTTTCGGCACGAGGCCCGGGGCGTACTTATCCTGCAAGAGCAGTATTTCAGATTCGATACGGTTCCTGTCGGTAGAAACCTTCATCTCCGCCGAGATACGGAGCGCTTCCCCCGCCTGCTTTACGATGATCGACTTTCCCGCCTCTTCATCGATAATGCGGAAGACATAGTTCAGGTTGCCGTCCCCGATTTCCTTTACCGTAAGCGCGGCGTCGGCCGCAAAATAACCGGGCATTTTTTCGCGGATATAACCGGGAAGGTCCGCCTCTTTCATCAAAAAGTACGTATCAAACCGGGACATAATAAAAACCCTCCTTATTTTTTGCGTATGTAGTTCAGGGCCAGCGCTATGGCAAGCACAATGCCCTTGAAGATATTAACCGTGTAGTACGGTACCGATGCCATGATAAGACCGTTTTCAAGTACGCCGATGAGGATTGCGCCTGCCAGGGTGCCGAAGGCGTTCGGCCGTCCGATACCCGCCACCGATATGCCGATATGCGCCGCCGCCACCGCGCCCATAAGGTACGGAGAGCCGGAGTTGATCTGGGCGTTTCCCACCCGGGCGCCCACCAGGATGCCGCCGATTGCCGCGAGGATCGCGCTCAGTACATACGCGACGGTACGGTACCTCTGCACATTGATACCCGAGAGCCGTGCCGCTTCGGGATTCGCGCCTACGGCGTACATGTACCGGCCATGCTTGGTATAGGTGAGAAAAACAAAGGCGATGAACACCAGTATCAGCATGATGATGATGATCCAGGGTTCCCGGCCCATCACGCGGAGGAACCCGGGAACCCTGCCGATCGCCGAGGAGCCGTCGGGACGCACCATGCGTTCGTTGATGGAACCGCCCCCCGCGTAGGTCATGGCAACGCCTTCGAACATAAACATGGACGCCAAGGTCGCGAGCATGTCGGGGATCTTGAGTTTGACGATGAGTAAGCCGTTCACCACAGCGATAGTAAGGCAGATGACTATCGTAAGTACGATGGCGAGGAGCGTTCCTCCGATGTTGTCAACCCATTGTTCATTTACGTATTTTCCGCCGAAGGAAAACCAGATGAGGAAGGTCATACACACCGTGTTGGCCATTGTCGCGCAGGAACCGACTGAAAGGTCAATGCCGTTCACGGTGAGCGCAAAGGTCATCCCGATTGCGACGATAGTAACAATACAGACCGCACGCAGAATAGTTGTCAGGTTTGAAATCGTAAGAAAGGTCGGCATCGTCACCGCGAAAACAATAATGAGTAACGCGATGGTGAGTAGAATGCCCCATTTTGTTATGAAGTCAAGTACTGTAGATGACCTTAATGTTTTGCTTGCCATCTCAATTGCCTCCGGTAGAATAATAGAGTAGTTCTTTTTCGCTTGTTTGTGAAACGTTAAGTTCTTTTACGATTTCGCCGTCGTACATCACATAGGCCCTGTCGGCAATCGCCATGATTTCAGAGAATTCACAGGAGGCATAGATAACCCCTTTGCCCTGCCGGGCCAAATCGTTAATCAGCCTGAAGATGTCCTGCTTCGCGCCGACATCGACGCCTTTTGTCGGTTCGTCAAGAATGTAGATCTCCGAATCAGAAACGAGCCACTTTCCGACCACAACTTTCTGCTGATTGCCCCCCGACAGAAACGCTACCTGTTGATGCTCCGACGGGGTCTTGATGTCAAGATCGGCTATAACCCTGCGGGCGGCCTCGTACTGTTTGCCTTTTATCACAAACTTTAGTTTGTTAAGAAATTTATGGAGGGATGCGAGCGTAATATTGGCGTAAACGGGGTCGGCTACGATAACGCCTTCTTTGCGCCGTTCTTCCGGAACGAAGGCAAGGGAGCGCTTTACAGCTTCCGTCGGGGATTTTGCCGTAATATCCCTGCCGTTAAGTCTAACGCCACCGCCTGAAATTTTATACGCGCCGAAGACGGTCTTGCAGAGCTCCGTCTTTCCCGCGCCGACGAGTCCCGCGATGCCGATAATCTCCCCTTTCCGTACGGTCAGGTTTATGTCCTTTACCCGGTCTTCAGCCTCGGTAAGGTGGTCAACTTCAAGGAGTACATCGCCGATGGGAACAGCCGTCTTTTTGTAGGTTTCGTCGAGCTTGCGTCCGAGCATGTATTCCACTATCTGGCCAATGGTCAGTTCCGGCGTAATAACCATAGAGGTTACTACCTGCCCATCCCGCATTATGGTGATGTATTCGCAAATTTCAAAAAGTTCCGCGAGCCGATGGGAGATAAAAACAATCCCTACCCCTTTTTCTTTCGCCAGGTAACGGACCACCTTAAACAGATTTTCTGTCTCCGTATTGGAAAGAGGCGCGGTCGGCTCGTCAAGCACGAGGAATTTACAGCGTTCCCGGGACGCGCTCGCCAGGAGGATCATCTGCTTTTCGGCAAGGGTCAGTTCCGAAACATTTTTTCTTACATCTATATCAACCCCAAGCCGGTCAAGGGCTTCCCTGGCGGCCTTGCGTATGTATGTCCAGTCTATAAATTGTTTTTTCCCCATTTTGTTGACCAGCACATTGGTCATGATGTTCTCGGCAACCGAGAGGCTCGGGGAGAGCGCCGTATCAACTTCCTGATACACAATTTCGATGCCCGCTTCTTTAGCGGCCTTGGGCGAATGTATTTCCACTTCCCTGCCGTCAATAAAAATTTTGCCCTGGTAATGGCTGTTTACGCCGGAAAGCACCTTCATAAGGGTGCTCTTGCCCGCGCCGTTCGCGCCGATGAGGGCGTAGATTTTACCGCTCTCCATGCTGAAGTCTACATTGGAAAGCGCCTTGACGCCGGGAAACTCTATTGAAATACCTTTGGCTTCCAGCGTCGATTTTATTGTTTCTTCCAAGACATTTTTCCTGTTCTAATTCTAGTGGACCGGTTTACAAATATAACAGAAAAGGAACCGGCTGGACCGATTCCTCTTCCGTTAACAGAATTCTGTTGTCGACCTTACTTCTTCAGTGCGGCTTTGATTTCTTTAAACCATGCGTAGGTGTCGTAGACTCCCTGTTCCTGGCCCCAGCCGGGAACCACGGATACGATGTTGGTCATGTTGATGCTCCGGTTAAGCTGGGTCGTCTTTACGCTCTGGGCGTCGAGGTTGTAGGTGTCCGGGGTGCTTTCGCCGGCGAACTTCGCGGCCAAAAGGCGCATATCGGCAATGCCGATAAGTTTCGGGTCAACCGCTCCGGTGGAAACCCACACCGCAGGATAGTCAAGCATCAGGTTTATGTCGTCGTTGGAAATATCAATGGACATAAGTTTGATGTCCGTCCGTTTTGCGTCATTCAGGGCATCGAGGGCGCCTTTGGCGAGCTCGTCATAGGAACCCCAGATCGCGTCAACGGCGCCGGGGGCGAACCGCGGAAGGACGGCGGCCATGGCGTCCCGGGTACCGCCCCGGGGGTCGGAAGCGTTAACCGGACCGATGAGGGCAATTTCCTGGATCTTGCCTTCTTTGACATAACGGTCATAGATGGTCTGGCGGCGATCCAGGGGCGGAATGCCGGGGCCCATCCAGGCGCGGATGACTTTGACCGGCTGCTTGCCGGGGAAGTTCTCCACGATAGACGAAAGGGAAAGTTCGGCAAGTTTGAAGTCTTCCTGGGCAGTACTGGTGACGCCGGTAAGAATGGGCTTGGTGATGTCGCCGTTGGGATAGGGCACCGAGTCGAAGGTAACGACCTTCATTCCCTTGTCCACCGCGGGCTTCAGGGCGTTATAGGTATAGCCGCCTTCCCCGTGGGACAGGATGATGCCGTCGTAGTTTTTCTGCCCGTTGTTGATCACCTGTTCCAGCGTCTGCTGGCACAGAACGTTATCGCCGTTGGTCACAAAAGTATCGACCTCGAACCCAAGGGCCCGGCCTTCCGAAACACAGCCATCCAGAAACTGCTGGGTATGGTCGCCGGGATTCAGGTTGCGCACCACCGCGATCCTGACCGCGCCGTCCTTCATCTGGTTGGGGAAGTACTTCTTGAGCAGATTGGTAACCTCCGCGCTGTTGGCCGACTGGGCGTCTTTACCGCCCGCGGCGAATAACGCCCCGGTAAGCAGTAAAGCTGTAAGGATTAAACACACAACTTTTTTCATAAAGTTCTCCTTAAATAAATTTTTATGGTTTGCACCATAATTTACGTTTTTAGGGAACCTTCAAAGGCAGCCGCCATTAAAGGTTCCAGGCGCTTAAGCACCTCGCTTTTCAGCCGGACCATATCCTCTTCCGCGCCGGTCCCCTCCGCAGAGGCGGCTACAGAGGCGGCCGCCGGGCCAGCCGCCGGGACGGACCGGGCTTCCCCGGGGGCTTTAACGCCGCAGCTTGCGCATCCCGGACTCTTTCTGCCGCAGGGACAGACCGCCGGGGGGGCCACCGAATCCCGCAGGTTTGTGGCCGCCGGGGCGCAACAGGGCGGGACGCCCCCGGTCGTCACGCCCAGCCGCTCCCGGATTTTCAGTAATTCCCCCACCTGATCGCAGCTCAATACATTGGCCCTGCCGATGATGTTGCCGGTATACATGATCACCATGGCGTAATGTTCCATTGATTCAAGCCGGAAGAAAGCCTCCATTAAAGTGGTTCCCCAGGAAAGGGCCCCATGGTTGGCAAGGAGCACCGCGTTATAGTCCCTGCAAAAGGGGGCCACCGAATCGGGTATGCCCTGGGAACCCGGAGCCTCGTAATGGACGCAGGGGACCGTCCCCAGGTTCACCAGGGCCTCCGGGTAGATCGCCTGATCCAGACCGAGCCCCGCAATGGCGAAGGACGTACAAATCGGCGGGTGCGCGTGGGCAACCCCCATAATTTCGGGGTTTTCGTTGTACAGGCGCAGGTGCATCTTGATTTCTGAAGACGGCTTAAGGGCCCCCATCTGGATAACCGTCCCGTTAAGACGCATCTTTACCAGCTGATCCTGGCGCATAAAGCCCTTCGAAACGCCGGTGGGAGTGGCCCATAGAGCATCCGGCCCAACCTTGCAGCTTATATTACCGTCATTGGCGGCAACATAATTTTTCTCGTACATACGGCGTCCAATATCCAAAATTTCCTGACGGGCTTCATAATCACTGGGATAAGCAGCCTTCCGCATGTCATGCTCCTTGCTCAATTTGGCAAATTGGAAGCTAAAATTTATTAGAAATAACTAAAATATTTTATCAAATACTTTAAAATTATTGTACCAGTTGGCTGGTCTTCTGTCAAGCTTTTTTTCAACATTGCCGTATTTCAAAGATTTACCAGGATTTATAGCTAAAATTTTTTAGTAATATCTAAATTTTATTATCTATTTTATTGACAAAGGACTCAAAGAGTATTAGCATAAACCATGCCCCCCAGAATCGTAGATATCGCAAAAGCAGCCGGCGTGTCCCCTTCGGCGGTGTCTTTGGCATTGAACAACAAAGACGGGGTAAGCGCCGATCTCAGAAAAAAAATAGCCGGCATCGCGGTAAATATGGGGTACCGGGCCCGTTTTATCGAAAACGATTTTGTTAATGAAAATATCACCATAAAATTACTAAAAATAGCCAGACACGGCCATATCATAAATGAACGGCATAACGCGTTTATCACCGAATATATGGAAGGCATAGAAACCTGCGCAAAAAAGAGAAAATACAAGCTTGAGGTTTCCTTTTTTAACCGCGCTCCCATCGAAGAAATAATCAATACTGAAAAAAATGCCGCCGTAGACGGGTTCATCGTACTCGGCACGGAACTAAACGCCCATGAGCTCAGCCTGTTTGCCGAACTCGCAAAGCCCACGGTGTTCATCGACACCTACCCTCCCTGTCTGATGTTCGATTGTATCGATATGGACAACGCCGACGGGACCTTCAAGGTAGTGCAGCACCTCTACAACAACGGGCACCGCAGCATAGGGTTGGTTAAAAGCAGTTACGAAGCCCGGAATTTTAAGATGCGGGAAGCGGGGTTTCTGGAGGCCATGGGTTATTTCTCCCTGCCCGTCCAGGAAAAGTACATTATCAATGTGGACCCCGCCTTTGATAAGGCCATCCTTGATATGAACAATTACCTTGACGCCTGCGAAAAACTGCCTTCCGCCTTTTTTTGCCTGAACGACATTATCGCCTACGGCTGCATGAAGGCCCTGCGGGACCATAAGTACCGGATCCCCGAGGATATCAGCATCATCGGTTTTGACGATCTGCCTTCCAGCAGCCTGTCCAACCCTCCGCTGAATACCGTACAGGTCTCGACCCATCAGATCGGCTGGCGGGCCCTGGAAAAACTGGCGGAGCAGATCATCAGCCCCCAGGGCCACATACCGGAAAACATCCTGGTGGCGGGAAACCTGGTTGTCCGCAACAGCGTCCGGCGGATCTGAGGGATCGGTGAAAAACTTGATATAATCCTGGCGAAAGGTTATCATATATAGTTGTAATTACGCGCAGTCGGTCTCCTCATTCTGCGTCCAAACATACGCGGTATTGAATATGAAAGCAAAGAAGAAAGCCAGTTTCTGTCTCCTGACTTAAGCAACCTAACATCCTGGTATCGTTATCTGGCTCAAGACCAGGAATGTACCGATTTGCTACGCGACTCCCTGAAAGGCGTGTGGCCGGACTTGCGATACATCAGTCTTGATGATGCCGGAATGTCCACTAAGCTGCTTAAGTTGCGCTTCGAAGGAGAAGACTTGTTTTTTGACCAGTTGTCAGATGGGGAGAAAATGTTGTTTGGTCTCTATGCCGTTTATACGGCACTGGGGCGGGGCACGGTCAACACGGTACTCATTGACGAACCGGATAATTATATCAGCCTGCAGGAGTTACAGCCCTGGTTGTTATCAATGGGCGAAATTGCAGACGTTCTACATCAAATTATCATTATCTCGCATAATGGAGAGATCATTGATAGCAACCCTTCGACCGGTTACTTCTTTTGGCGGGACAATCACCGGTCTCCCGCACGCGTTGGGCCTTTGGATGTCCCCCAGGGGCTTACCGCCCGGGAAGCCCTGGCTCGAGGCTGGGTTAACCCCAGTGGGCCCGGTGAGGAATAGGCGATGGCTAAGCGCACACAGATCGTTTGCATCCATGAAGGGAAGAAGGGGCCAAGTATCGACCCGGTCTTCGCGAGCGCCTTTTTGAAAGCCTATGATCCTGAATGGCTTCGTCCATGGAAAACAGGCGCCCTGCGTCTCAATGGGCACGGAGGCAAGTCTGCCTTACGAGAGGCGTTTCCGCAAGAACTACGATTGTGTAATGGGGCCGGAGCAGATACGACGCTGATTGTCCTGGCCGGTATAGACGACCTTGTGGACGGAGAGCAACTGAAGAAAAAGTATTGGGAAACAGCACAGAAAGCAGGAGTGTCCAGAGAACTGTTTGAAAAAGCGGTGTTTATCTTTCCCAAAGACCGAATTGAGAACTGGGTTCAATTTCTCCTTGAAGGGGCTACTGATGAAAGCAGGGAAGGCCCTCGTGTCAAAGATAACGCGAAGTAAGAGAGGCGGCGAACGCGCTTGCAAAAAGATGCCGCTCGCCGAACCATGCGATGGAAACACTTCCGCCCTCGCTTGAATGGTCATGCCGTAACTGGCACTCGTTGATTGAGCGGATAAGGTCGCATTAAGTAGATGCCCGGCGGTGTTCTCGACCCATCAGATCGGCTGGCGGGCCCTGGAAAAACTGGCGGAGCAGATCATCAGCCCCCAGGGCCACATACCGGAAAACATCCTGGTGGCGGGAAATCTGGTTGTCCGCAACAGCGTCCGTGGCGCCAGGCGCCATACGCGTTCACAAAGCCGACTTATTCGACAGCCACGTTATGCGCAGTAATTTTTGCTTCGTTATTCCTCTTTTATATAATAATTTGAACCGCCAAACCCGATTATATCGCCTTTTAGAATAATGTCGCCTATGCGTTCCAGAATTCTTACTCCGCTGTTTTTGAACAATTCTTCGGTGAATTGTATTATTACATAAGAATCATATATTTTATATTCCCCTGTCATAACAGTATTATCAAGAGTTGAACTGCCATTTATATTTACATTTTTATTGTCAATAAATTCTATTGACTTGATGAAGTCAAAATCGTCGTTTATAGGAATAAATATACCCTTTAATGTTAGACTATTGTATCCTAAATTCTCTAATTTGTTATAACTAGGTCTGGTCTAATTCACGTAATTTCAATCAGGATAAGGAGTTATGGCTATATTTTCGCCTTGACAGGCCCAAAAAACATAGTTATAGTTATAACTATGTCGTATACCATTGAACAGACCGTTAAAGGGCGCGTTTACCTCTACAGTGTTGATAGTTATTGGGACAAAGATAAAAAACAGCCTCGACAACACCGTACCTATATCGGGAGAAAAGATGCACAAACCGGATCACCTCCCGACGACGGGATTAAGGACGC
>JAITNM010000157.1 GCA_031290475.1 Treponema sp.
GGTTCCTCGGAGTCCTACAAGGCGGTGCTGGAAAATCCCGACACCATTTCCAAGCGGGTGCTGGGAAAGGGCCTGGACGCCGGGACCGCATTCGAGATTCTTTCCATTGATATCGCGGATATTGACGTGGGGGCCAATGTGGGCGCCAAACTCCAGGCGGATCAGGCCGAGGCGGACATGCGGCGCTTCCAGGCTGAGGCGGAAAAACGCCGGGCCGCGGCTCAGGCCCAGGAACAGGAGATGATAGCCCTGGTGCAGGAAAACCGGGCCAAGGTGGTTTTGGCGGAAGCGGAAATCCCCCTGGCCATTGCCGAAGCCTTTAGAAACGGCCACCTTGGGGTGATGGACTATTACCGGCTGAAAAACATCCAGGCCGATACGGATATGCGTTCTTCTATCGGAGGCGGATCGGCGGGTGAAAAATAAATGGAAACCTTGATAGCTTTCCTGTTCTCAAATCTGATACCCGTTATTATTGTTGTTTCTATTATTGTCCGGATTGTTTTGAGCGCTAAAAAGGCCGCAGAGCGCCGGAAGGAATCCCCGCCGGTAGAAAGCAATAAACAGAACACCCCGCCGAAGAAGGAACGCCCGGGAACCCCAAGAACCCTCCTTTCGGAGGGGGAGGAAGGTTCCCCTCCGGCGGAGGCATTCGATGCCTGGAGGCTGGAACCCGACGAAGACGATGAGCCTCTCCCGGTATTTCCCGGAAACCAGGCCGGCCTTCTCCGGCAGGCGGCGTTCTCCCCGGCGGCCGTCGCGGACACCGGCTTCGGCGAAAGCTCCCTCATTGCGGAACCTGCCGGCGTTGATCGGCCGCCCCGTCCTTCCCGTGAACCGCATAAAACGCCGCATGGGGCGGCAGTTTTCCCGCACATAGACGCGCTTCCGCCGCTACGGCGGGCAGTAATCCTGGCGGAGATTCTGGGCACGCCCAAGGGGATGCAGCAGTAGGAAAACCATCTCTGGAATCCCCGTGGTGCTGTTCAAAGTACCTTATTACCGGAGGATACCTTATGAAAGAACAAATTTTATCAATTATTAATGCCGGCCCAATTGATATGACAAACCTCAAAACACTCTTTTCTCAAATAAACACGGTGGATATTGCCGAACTCTTTGAAAATTTAAGCAAAGAAAAAATAATCCAGCTGTTTCGCATCTTGCCCAAAACTATCGCCGCCGATGTATTTGCGTATATGGATGCCGATGAACAGCAAATTATCATAGAAGCCCTCACCGATGTGGAAGTCAGTGAAATTATGAATAATCTATTTGTCGATGACGCGGTAGACTTTATTGAAGAACTGCCGGCCAATGTGGTAAAACGGGTGCTTCAAAATGTTCTTCCCGAAAAACGAAAACTCATTAATCAAATATTGCAATATCCCGATGATTCAGCCGGCAGTATCATGACAACAGAGTATGTGGATTTGCGTGAAGACGCGTCGGTACGGGAGGCGTTTGATAACATCAGGGCAACCGGACTGAATAAAGAAACTATTTATACCTGTTATGTCATACGGCGGGATCGGTTACTTGTCGGCGCAGTATCGGTAAAAACGCTTCTGCTGGCAAGCCTTCAGGATAGAATAGGCGATATAATGGATACCAATTTGGTCTTTGCCTCTACCGCCGACGACAGGGAAGCGATCGCCGCCTTGTTTAAAAAATATGGATTATTAGCGATGCCGGTTGTGGATAAGGAAAAACAGCTCGTCGGTATAATTACTGTTGATGACATCGTACAGGTCATTGAGGAAGAAAATACCGAGGACTTTGAAAAAATGAACGCCCTTAGTCCGTCGGACGAGCCATACCTCAAAACAAGCATCATGAAACTGGCAAAAAACCGTATTCTTTGGCTTTTGGTCCTCATGCTGTCGGCCACGATCACAGGTGGAATAATATCAAGTTTTGAGAACGCCCTGGCGGTTTTACCTATCTTAGTAGCCTTTATTCCCATGCTTATGGATACCGGCGGCAACGCCGGAGCCCAATCTTCCACCCTGATTATCCGCGGAATGGCGTTAGGAGAAATCAGCCTAAAAGATATTATCCGGGTATTATGGCGGGAAATGCGTATAGGTATACTTTGCGGCATTGGGCTTGGGCTGGTCAATTTTATACGCGTTTATCTGATGAATGGAAGGAACTTTCTTTTATCTTTTACCGTTACGATAAGTTTATTTCTAACGATATTAATGGCAAAAAGCGTTGGTTGTATTCTTCCCATGTTTGCCAAACGGTTAAAAATTGACCCGGCGATTATGGCGGCGCCCCTCATTACTACCATAGTTGACGGAGCATCATTGGTTATTTATTTTTCGATAGCAAAAACAATTTTCAAGATATAAATATTATTGCGTCTCATTTCCGTTCTCAATACACTGTTCCGCCTCTTCGAGGCTGATATTCCGTTTTCTGGCGAGGGCGGCGCGGTCTTCGTATTCGATCTTATGCCGCAAAAGCTGTTCGCCGTAATACACCTTTTTCGTTTTTGCTTCGCCAAAGTCGCCTGAGAATTTACCTTCTTCCCGTTTGAGAGCGATTCTGCGTACTACTGTTTCCCGAAACCCGATAGTGGCGGATTTTCTGAACATAGTCTGTCTGAGACCTTCCAGTTTTCCGGGGGGGCAGAGTACCGAAACAATGCTGCCGGGACGGGACTTCTTCATCACACAGGGGGCGATAGTCACGTCCAGGGCGCCGGCCTCAAAGAGCCGTTCCATGAGAAAGCCCAGGGCTTCGCCGGTCATGTCATCAATATTCGCTTCCAGGAGAACCAGTTCCTCAGTAAGGACGCCGCTGCCGGCGCCGCACGGGGGCGGCGCTCCGCCGGTTTCAGGCGGGGAATTCGCCGGTCCGGGAACAGGGCCATGGGCAGGCATGGCTTCCCGCAGGGAAACGCGGAGCAGGTTAGGGCGCTCCATCCTGCGGGTCCCAATGCCATAGCCGGTTTTGATTTCCGTAAAGCTGCTTTGGGTGATAAATTCGTCCACCGATGCGGCAATAACCGCGGCCCCGGTAGGGGTGGTCATTTCCTTGTTAAAACCCCCGGATGTCACCGGGAGCCCGCGCACCAGAATAAGCACCGCCGGCGCAGGCACCGGCAGTATCCCATGGGCGCACTTTACCATTCCGCCGCCAAG
The DNA here is from genome assembly GCA_031290475.1 of Treponema sp. Classification (GTDB taxonomy): domain Bacteria; phylum Spirochaetota; class Spirochaetia; order Treponematales; family Breznakiellaceae; genus JAITNM01. Next base: position 3,153 of record JAITNM010000157.1, read on the forward strand.
CTCAACCGGACCGGCAGTAATTCTGTCGGGGTTGAGCAGATCAAGGCAGATCGCGGTCCCTACCACATCAACGATAGAATCGAGCGCTCCTACTTCGTGAAAGGTAACCTCGCCCACAGGTTTACCGTGAACCTCCGCTTCCGCTTCCGCAATACGGTTAAAAATCGCCAGGGCCCGCTTCTTGGCCCCGGGGCGTAACTTAGAGTTTTCGATAAGAGCGCGAATGTCTTTCCACGACCGGTGTACATGACCGCTGTGGTTGTGAAAAATTCCATGATGGTCATGATTGTGGGGAGGGACCCCCTCTTCGTGATGATGATGGTGATCCAGACCTCCGTCGTCAGAGGCAATATGGCCGGTTTCACCCTCCAGTTCCACCGCCGCGTGAAGCCCCCGTATACCCCCGCGTTCATCTTCAACAAATTCCAGCTTCCAGCCGTTCACGCCGAGTTTTTCCAACTCAGAGCGAAGCACGCCGGGATCAACGCCCAGGTCCACAAGAGCGCCCAAAGCCATATCACCGGAAATACCGGCGTAACAATCAAAATGCAAAGTTTTCATGATTCCCGGTCCTTATCCCTCAATTTCTTATACTATGAGCTTGTTCAAAAATCTGACATTTTGGAACTGCCCCCTATAAACATAATTTTACGCCTGCGGAAACCGGTGTAAAATAAAGTGAAACGGTATCTTCAGTTTTTTTATTTAGCAATCGGTTAAAGCTCTTTCCGACCGTTTTGCCGACCGCGTATCCTATGAGCGCCCCTGCAAACACTTCGGATGACCAATGCACGCAAAATGACATTCCAATCCCAATAAAGGCGGCATAGGAGTATGCGGCCGCTTTTAACCAAATATTGTCATTATATATTTCTGATATTACTGCGGCAGAGGCCATAGCAATTGTCGTATGGCCTGACGGCCACCCCGCTATAAACCCCCGTTTCCCGAATCCCCACGCAAAGTCGCCGCTGTAATCGTTTGTTTGCGCGTTTCTGTTATGGTCAAGCACATCAACAATACCGGGGGATATTCGTCCGGTAATCCCCTTCATAATTGTAAAATAACCGGCCGAAATTGCCAATGATTGCACCAAAGCCAACCCGGTAATTTGCAGTTTTTCGTTTCGTTTATTCCGCCCAAGCAGATAGAAACTTATGGGAAGTACAGCCGGCATAACGTATCCTATAAATAAAGCCGGGAATCCCATGTATGCCAATACTAAATTATTGTATGCAAGACGATTGTACTGCCAATCTAATCCGGTTTCGATAAGAATATAGGTACCCGCTGCGGCGCCGATAAAATTTAACCCGTAATTATACGTCATCGAATGTAACACATTGAATCCAATATCATGAAAAACTTTTGAAAGCGGCACCAGAGAATTCTCCCGGTTTTGTCCATAGAGATTTATTTGTAAAACAAAAAGGACTATTATCAGTATTTGTAGTTTTTTAATCATTATAATTACCTCGTTTGAGCAAGCCGTCAATACCGTTTAATTCAATGAGAATTTATTTCAATATTATATATATAAACACCCATCAGGTCTACGGTCCGGAACCGGGCGCTGTCCCGCCTGCAAACCAATCTTGCATACAAACGCGTGTTCCGGTATTCTATAGAGTATAAGTCATTGAGAGGTTGAGCCATGAAAGAATTGAAGGGCGCCTTTACGGCGCTGATTACCCCGATGAAAGACAATGGGGATGTGGATTATGACGGATTTCGCGCCCTCATCAAGTTCCAGATTGACGGGGGAATCGAAGGTCTTGTCCCCCTGGGAACAACCGGCGAAACTCCGACCCTGGATGAGCATGAAGAGGAAAAACTCATCGGAATCGCCATTGAGGAAATCAGGGGACGGATCCCGGTAATTATTGGGACAGGTTCCAACTCCACCAAACATATGGTAGTCTACACCAAACGGGCCAAAGATCTGGGCGCCGACGCCGCCCTGGTGGCGACCCCCTATTACAATAAACCGAACGATAGCGGACTCCTGCGCCATTTCGAGGCCGCAGCCTCTGTGGGAATCCCCATAGTGATCTACAACATCGCTTCCCGGACCGGCAGGAACATCCCCACGCCCCTTATGGAAAAGCTCGCCCGGATCCCCAACATCCTGGGGGTAAAGGAAGCAAGCGGCGACATCAACCAGATAGGAGATGTCATCTGCAATATAAAACTGCCCGCCAAAGAAAAGGGCGGGGACTTTACCGTGTTTTCCGGTGATGACGCCCTTACCCTGCCCCTCATGGCCCTCGGCGGTGACGGCGTTATCTCGGTAATTTCCAACCTGGTTCCCGGCAAAGTTACGGCACTGACCAATGCCTGCGCCAAGGGTGATCTTGAGACGGCAGGGAAACTCCACTACGAGTTGTTGCCCTTAATAAAGGCTGTGTTTATAGAAACCAACCCTGTCCCCATAAAGGCAGCCATGGCCATGGCCGGCCTTCCCGCAGGCCCTACGCGGCTTCCCCTGGGGCCTCTGTCTCCGGCAAGCGAAGGGGCGCTGCGTACCACCCTGGAAGGCTTGGGACTTACCGCGAAGAAATAGGAGTAATCAAATGGCAAAGATCCCCGTAGGCATACTCGGCGCAACGGGTATGGTTGGACAGCAGTACATTGCCCTCTTGGCAAATCACCCCTGGTTTGAGGTGCGCTATGTGGCGGCCTCTCCCCGCTCCGCCGGGAAAAAATACCGCGAGGCTACCGCCGGACGCTGGCATGCCGCAGGGGGCATCCCCCATCCGGCGGTGTGGGATCTTATTGTAGAAGACGCCAACGATGTGTCAAAAGCCCGGGCAGCCGAAAAACGGGGAGATTGCGCCTTTGTGTTTTCCGCCCTGGAAATGGGGAAGGACGAAATCAAGACCCTTGAAGCAACCTACGCCTCCGCGGGGATTCCCGTTGTGTCCAACGCTTCGGCCCACCGCTTGACCGAAGATGTCCCCATGCTTATCGCCGAAGTGAACCCCCAGCACACCGACATCATTCCTCTGCAGAGAAAAAACCACAGCTGGGACAAGGGTTTTATCGTTGTCAAACCCAACTGTTCAATTCAGAGCTACATGACCCCAATCTGGGCCCTGATCCAGGCGGGCTATGAAGTAAAGCGTATGGTGGTTACCACCCTCCAGGCAGTCTCCGGCGCGGGCTATCCCGGCGTGGCGAGCCTGGACATGATCGACAACATCGTTCCGTACATCGGCGGGGAAGAAGAAAAGAGCGAGCAGGAGCCGCTCAAGATTTTAGGCAGCATAGCAGGCGGCAAAATTGAGAACTACACGGGCATCAAAATCAGCGCCCACTGCAATAGGGTTCCTGTTATCGACGGGCACACCGTTGCCGTTAGCATGGAATTCGGAAACAAAAAGCCGTCAATTGAAGAAGTAAAGAAGATATGGACGGCGTTCAAAGCCCTGCCCCAGGAACTGGAGTTCCCTATGGCGCCGGTCCGGCCCATCATAATCCGGGAAGAGGCGGATCGGCCCCAGCCCCGAAAAGACCGCAACGCTGATAAGGCCATGGCGATTTCCGTGGGGCGGATACGGCCCTGTAACGTGTTTGATATCCGCTTTGTAGGGCTCTCCCACAACACGGTGCGAGGCGCGGCCGGCGGCGGCATTCTCAATGCGGAACTGCTCAAGGCCAAGGGGTACATCGGGTAGTACGGGAGGCCCCGAAACGTGCTCCCGGCGAGGGGCTTGAGGCTAAAATGATATGGATTTGAAAAACCTCTAATTACCCTTTGATATTAGACACGGGTTTTTTTATAAGGTTTCAATAAAGAAATTTAATTTATATCTCGACATAATATGAAAATGTGTATATTCTTTGACTAAGATGTTGAAACCACAAGATTATATAGCCGATTGGCCGGACATGCCCCATCCGAATTTCATAGCCCTCCTGGAAGCTTCGACAACAAAATTTGGGGATAAGACGGCGATCCTTTACCGTTCCGGAAAGCAAACGGAATTTACCGCTTGGTCTTATAACAAGTTCTCCGCGGAATGCAAACGTATTGCCCGGGGGCTTCTTGCAGGCGGCCTTAAAAAGGGCGATCGGGTTGTGCTCTGGGCGGAAAACCGTCCGGAATGGATGGCGGTCTGGATGGGGACGGCTATTGCGGGGTGCGTCATTGTCCCGGTGGATTTTCTGGTTTCCGAAGCCGAATGCGCCAATATCATCAAAATTACCAAGGCAAAGGCTATTTTCTATTCCGCCCGAAAGCAGGAATTTGCCCAATCTTTGGCGGGCCAGGGGATTTCTCTGGATATCCTCTCCAGTATAAACAGCAACGGGACGCCGGCTTTTGATGAGTTCGGCAAAGACGCCGCCAACCAGCCCCTCCCCGCAGCAGGGGACATTGCCGAACATGATCCGGTTTCCATCGTGTTTACCTCGGGGACCACCGGTTTTGCCAAGGGGGTAATGCTTCATCACAAGGGGATTATCGCCAATACCAGCGCCGCCATTCTGAGCCTCCGGGCCTATGATTGGGATGTATTTGTCAATGTATTGCCTCTGCATCATACCTATCCTACTACTTGTTCCTTCATGGCTCCTATTTCCCTGGGCAGCACGGTCATCATTGTGGATAAACTGGTAGGCAAGGTTGTTGTCGATGATATCCGGGACGGGGGCGGGACCTTCCTCATTGCGGTCCCCCTGCTCTACGATAAGGTCATGGCCGCCCTTGGCGCGGGTTACCGGAAGATCTTCCCCCCCCTACGAGCGGTGCTCGACGTTTTCAGAAAGAAAGCCCTAAAGGAAGCCAATAAGGGTAATTACGAATACGGCCAGAAATTCTTTAAGTTTATCCGAAAGAAGGCCGGGCTTGATTCCCTCCGCATGACCGTTGCCGGAGGAGGCCCCCTCAGCCCCAAGACCGCGGACTTCTTTGATTCCCTGGGGTTCAATATTGTCCACGGCTATGGGATGAGCGAGAACAGCCCCCTCATCAGTGTAAGCACCCCCTGGCATAAGAGGAACGTTTCGGTAGGGCTCCCCGTAAAGTACACCGAAGTGAAGATCGTGGATCCCGCTGAAGAAGGTATTGGCGAAATTGCGGTCAAATCGCCTTCGATTATGCTTGGGTACTATGAAAACCCCGAAGCGACGGCGGAAGTTATCACCCCCGACAACTGGCTCCTCACCGGAGATCTGGGTTACCTTGATGATGACGGCTTTATTTATATCAGCGGCCGTAAGAAGAACCTTATTGTCAGTTCCGGGGGTAAGAATATTTACCCTGAGGAGATCGAAGCCCACTTTGAACATTCCCGGGTTATCGGCCAGATCCTTGTCGTTGGCCGCAAAGAAGCGGAATACGGCGGTGAGCAGATCTTTGCCGTAACGGTACCTAACCTTGAGACCCTGGAACAGGATTACCCCGGGAAAGAACTGGCCGATGATTTTCTAAAGGGTCTTATTAAAAAGGAAATCGAAGCGGTCAACCGTACCTTGGTTGGTTATAAGAAGATTTCCGACTTTATCCTGCGCCGGGAAGAACTGGAGATGAACGCCCAGAAAAAGATCAAACGCTTTAAGTATAAGAATTACGAGAAGTCCGGATCATCGGCGAGAAACTAAGGACCCGCTGATTTATGTGGTTTCCCCCGGTAAATAGCAATTCTCAATTTAGAAATTTATCCGGCTTTTACCGGCCAATTACAGTCTTTTCAGTGATTCCCTACCCAATAAGGCGGCAATTCTCAATTTTGATCGCCATCGAAAGTGCCTCAATAACGTGCTTGAGGGGTGTCGGCGAAAAAAACACGGGGGGGACCACCGGGAGGACCCATGTTTTTTTCGGCCGACAGGACCCCAAGGAACGTTTTTAAGGCAAAATTTGAATGGTTTTGTTTAAATTGAGAATTGCTGCCCGGTAAATCCTTCATATTGACGGCCCTCTGCCAAAGTGTTATTCTGAATTTTGGGAACCTTAGCTGTTTTGGACGATTAACTCAGCGGGAGAGTGCTACCTTCACACGGTAGAAGTCACTGGTTCAAATCCAGTATCGTCCAGTTTCTATTTACTTGTATAGCAAGGAAATAGCCTACCCAAAAACGGGCTTTAAATGTTGCGGAGCAACCACCCTTCACACGTTAAGACCGGAGTGACACCGGGGAGGAGATATGATCTCGCACCGAATCTACCTGGAAACGACCATGTTCAATTTTCCCTTTGTCGATGATGCCCCTCAGTATCGGGCGGATACCCGGAAGCTGTTTGACGAAATAAAGGCGGGCAAGTTTGAGCCGTACACATCGGAATATGTTGTCCAGGAGCTTAACAACACGAAAGAAGGGAAGCGTAAAAACGACATGATTCAACTGCTTACCGATTGCGGGGCGATAATATTACAGCAGGGAGAGGAAATAGAACGGCTCGCGGCGATCTATGTTGCGGAGGGGATTATCCCCCCAGCCTATGAAACGGACGCCTTGCATATTGCGGCCGCTACCGTAAACCGCTTAGACTTTATCGTGAGCCTTAACTTTCAGCATATTGTAAAGCAAAAGACGATAGAGGAAACGGAAATCATAAACTATCGAGTAGGCTATAAGAAAATCGGTATTTATATCCCTGCGGAGGTTATCAGTTATGACGAAAACCCTTGACGATTATATGAAACTCCCGGCCCTTGCCGGTGAAATGGTCGCTATGCGGGAAGTTCACGCTGTACGACTTATGATCCACGATGAAATCAAAGACATGACCCCGGAAGAAAAACGGGCTTATTTCCATAAAGGGACAATAGACTGCTTTGCCCGGCTTGGCGTTACCCCTAAGTATGCCGATTTTTCCATGGCCGGAGCGGTTACTAAATAACTCCCCAGGACCGCCCGTACCCTCTCATCACGCCCTGCACACCTTCCCCTTCACCACTAATGCGCGGCCTGTTCTTGCCGGGCTTATAATCAGGCAGAGGCGGCCCCCCAGGAAACCGCGCCCAGGACCATGACGCATAACCCAAGTCCCGGACCCTGAAAAAACCTTCAAATCCCCTTGGCAATTTGATACAAAATGTATTACAGTTTAACCATGCGCGGGACGGACGTTGAATGGGACGATGACAAGAACGAAACCAACAAGCAGGAGCATGAAGGCCTGGGTTTTGAACTGGCCCGGCTCGTTTTTGCAGACCTGAACCGTCTTGAACGCCTTGACCGAAGCGAAACCAACACGTCCGGGGAAGAGTGATGGCAAACCCTGGGCATGGTGGGGAAGGTTCTTTTCGCGGTCTATACGGAACGCGGGGAGAGGAAGCG
>JAITNM010000227.1 GCA_031290475.1 Treponema sp.
ACGGTCGGATTTTCCCACCGCCGCCCGGAAGAGATCCGGGTAATACTGAATATCCCCGTGAATAAAATCCGCCTCGCTGAAAAGGTTCTTCCTGAGCCCGCTGAAAAGGTTATCGAAAACGGTTACCTGATGCCCCTGGTCCAGAAATTCCCGGACCACGTGGCTCCCTATATATCCGGCGCCGCCGATTACTAAAATATTCAAATTCCGCTCCTTTGCAAATGAACATGAGGCTGTTCCAGCCTAGGAGTTTGTCGGGCTTTAGCCCATTCAATCCCAAAAACGTGCGTTTAGCACGTTTTTTACCTTGCAAACTCCAAGCGGCTTTAGCCGCAGGAGCCCATAAATCGGGGATTTTTGCGTCAGTTTTGGTGCAAAAATCCACAAGTCCGACAGGCTCCTAGTTATCCGCCTTGTTTAAGTATAAGTTGTTATTTTTATTTTTTAAAGACTTCAGCAATTCAGTTTTGCAAGAACTTCCTCTGAAAACCGCATTTTGTTGAAACTGAATTGCCGTTAAAGTTTTTTGGCTTCTTCCCAGTATTTATCCATCACCGCCAAATTTCCCTTTTCCATGGTCTCTCCCGCTTTTTTCATTTCCTGCTCTACATACTTGAACCGCTTAATAAATTTATTGTTGGTTCTTTGGAGGGCTACTGTAGGTTCTATCTTGAGATACCGGCACAGGTTTACTGCTGAAAAGAGCAGATCCCCCAGTTCCTCCTCAATTTTTTCAGCGTCGCCGGCTGCGGCAGCTTCCTTTACCTCGGTCTCTTCTTCCTCCAGTTTACCTATGACGCCGGCCAGATCGGGCCAGTCAAAGCCCGCCTTGGCGGCCTTTTTCTGGAGCTTATAGGCCCGAGCCAGAGGCGGCAGGCCGGCGGATACCTCGTCCAAAAGGGAATCCTTAGGTTTACGGCCCTCCTGTTCCACCTTGATCCTGGACCAGTTCTGCAAAACTTCCGCGCTGTCCTTTACTTTAACTTCTCCAAATACATGGGGATGCCGGCGGATCAGTTTTTCGGTAATCCCTTCCAGGACCTCTGCAACAGAAAAACTGTTTTCCTGTTCATGCATGTAGGATAACATGGTTACAAGGAGAAACAGATCCCCCAATTCTTCCCGGATATGGCCGCTTTCCTTTTCGTCTATTGCTTCAATACACTCGTAGGTTTCTTCGATAAGGTCTCCCCTAAGGCTGGCGGGACTTTGCTCCCGGTCCCAGGGGCAGCCGTCGGGGGCGCGGAGCCGCGCTACGGTGTTGTAGAGGCCTTGAAAGGCGGCGGTGAGTTTTTCATTTTCCATGATTTACCCTGCTCCTAATATTTTTTTATTCCACCCGGGGAGTAAGGTTTCCGGTCCCCGGAGCAGAATTTCTGTCAAAGCCGCTGTGGCTTCCGGAAGAATCCGGTTCAGCAAGGGGAGTTCCGTTTCGTTAAAGTCCGAAAGCACCCAGCCTGAGATGTCGCCATGCCGCCCCGGCTTTCCGCCCTTGCCCGGTTCCCGGTCGCCGGGGCGGCCAATACCTATCCTGAACCGCCAGAAATCGGCCGTACCGAAGAGGGCCTTCATGGACCTTAGGCCGTTATGCCCCCCAAGCCCTCCTGAAAATTTTAAGGACACGGCGCCCATGGGTAATTCCAGTTCATCGTGGACCAGGAGGATCTTTTCCGGCGGGATCTTAAAAAACGAAGCTGCGGCATGTATCGATTCTCCCGAGAGGTTCATATACGTTTCGGGTTTAAGAAAATGAATCCGCCGGGGGGGCAAAGCTTCGGGCGGAACGGCGGTCTCCGGTGGAGATGTTTCCTGGCCGGCCGTGGGTTGGCCGCCTAAAGCCCCGGCCAGACGGGTGCTGTCTAAAACGGCGTATTGGCCTTTGCATTTTTTTTGCCAGTTCAGGGAAGGGGCAAAGGGGAGTTGTTCGGCCAGAAGCCATCCCGCGTTATGGCGATTATGGGCAAATTCCATTCCGGGGTTTCCTAAAAATACCGCCAGTTCGATCATATTAGTTTGCTTAATCTCCGATTCTATGGTAAAATTCTCCCCGGTTACCGGGGAATAATTCAGTATAAGGGATTTCGGCCCCGCTTTCCAAGGGTGCTTATAAGCCCGTGAAAGTAGAAGGATTTGTGAGAATATTGGAGATGCTATGGGCGTCAGCAAATATCAGGGGATAGGATTTACCGGGTCCCCTTTAATAGATTGTCCCGCCTCGGGGATCCGGGTGGTCTATCATGCGGAAATAGACGATTCCGGACAGACCGGCGGCCCGCCGGAATCGGGTTTTTTAGATCTCTGGACTTTTCAGGGACTGGCCGGCTGGTCCGAAATGGACGGGGAAGGGCGCGCCGCCTTTGCCAAAACCCGGGATCTTGCCCTGCAGCCCGGGGGCTGGAATTCCTGGTCCGCCGGCTGGGAACTCGCGTTTAATGATACCCTGCCCCGGAAGGTGCGGCTCATTCCGGAACTGCTCAGGCAAACCAACCGGGAGGGGGATCTTTCCCCCATGGACCTGCCGGAACAGGACAAAGATCTTCCAAAACGAGGCTGGATCACCGGTCACTTTATCACCTACCTCAGAACCGGCGACCGTTACCTCTGTATTGCTTCCCGGGACGGCGGCGGCCTCCCCCCGGTCAGCTACCGTATTCACCGGGAAAGAGAACTGGTTGTGCCCGAACTTTTCTGCCCGGGCAAGTTCTGGAAACCCGGTGAGGTTATGGCGGAGTTTATTATTTTCCATGCCCGGGGTTACTTCAATTTTAAAGATACCCTCCGGCGGTTTTATCAACAGAAAGAGGTTTTTAAAGGGATAGATTTTCTGCGCACGAGTAATGATCGCCGTCCCGGCGGTTATGAGTCCTGGTACAATCACTACACTAATATCAACGAAAAGCTTATCCTGAATGATTTGGACGCCCTTGGGAAAACGGATAACCTTATCAAACTGTGGTATTTGGAAAAACAAAAGCCCGTGGTTTTCCAGATCGATGACGGATGGGAGAAGGCTGTTGGGGAATGGGAAGCCGATACCCAGCGTTTTCCCTCGGGGCTTTCCCCGATAGCGGAAAAAATCGAAGCGGCGGGCTGCGTCCCCGGTCTCTGGCTTGCGCCGTTCCTCGTTACGAGAAAGTCCCGGCTCTACAGTGAACGGCCGGGCTGGCTTTTAAGAGACAAAGAGGGAGAACCGGTGGTTGCGGGATTTAATCATCAGTGGGATAGACAGTTTTACTGTTTAGATCTTTCAAGAAAAGATGTGTTGGACTATTTAAGGAGCGTTATAGATCGGGTGATCGACGAATGGGGGTTCCGCTACCTTAAACTGGATTTTCTTTATGCCGGTTGTTTTACCGGGTCCTTTGCGGCAAGCGGAAGCCCCTACGAATTCTACGAACGGGCCTGTAGTATCCTTACTGCCCGGGACAAGACCGCTTCCGGATTAAAGGTCGCCTACTTGGGCTGCGGCTGTCCCCTGGGGGCTTCCTACCGGCATTTTCCCCTGTCCCGGATCGGGGCGGATACCAGGGAATCCTGGGACTGGCTCGTGGTTAAACTTTTGGCCCATATAGGCGGCCCTGGCGCGTATGTCAGCCTGCAGGATACAATTGGCCGTTCATTTATGGACGGGACGGTGTATATCAACGATCCTGACGTAGTTTTTCTGCGCTCTAAAAACTGCAAGCTTAGGGAAAACGAAAAAGAACTTATTGCCCTGGTGAATTACTGTCTTGGCGGGCAGATCATGTTCTCCGACGATCCCCATGAGGTAAGCCCTGCCGATGTCGCCCAGACCAGGCGTATTGTTGAATTCTACGAAGTCTTGTCGGGGGATGAGTACGGCGCTATCCGGCTGGACCGCAATGTCTTCCGCCTGGAAAGCCGGTCCGGAAAGACAACAGGACTCATTAACCTCGGGAACCGTCCCTGGACGCTCAGCGCCGCCGCGGAACCTGTTCTGTACGGCGGGTTGAACTCAGGGCCTTTCCTGACGGATCACCGGGTAAAAATTAAAGCCGGGGAGCTCAGTTTCGCTCCCCACACGATCACCATGTCCATAAAGTAACCGGCTTTATGGACGAGTTAATCAGCGCTTCCTACAGCTCACCCCGTGAGGTGATCACCCTGGTAATGAGGCCGTACTTGACCGCTTCTTCCGCGTTCATCCAGTAGTCCCGGTCAGTGTCCTTTTCCGCAAAATTACCAAAAACAGTAAAAACTACAATTCTTTATTATGTCCAGCGCTTTTACTTCATTGAATAAGGGATTCCCAAAATAGTTTAAAAGAAAAAATGGAAAAGGCGATAATACTGCAACTTCAGATTTTGGATTAATAAATTTTTCAATCTGCTTTTCGTGTATTATTATCCGAATGGTTGTATTATTTTCAAACCAGGCTTTAATTTCATTATAATCATCAATTAATTTGTAATCATTCATTATTAAGCAATATGCCCTTTGCATGTTTATTGCGATTAAATATATCCAATCGCCCCTGTTAATTTTCTTTATATTCTGAAAATCTGTTATATGGCCGACTAAATCTTTATATTTGGTATTCTCCGATATTTTGACAGCGCCATCTTTAAAACAATCGTTCGGGTTTTTCTTGCAATGCTTAATTGCTTCCACCATAGGATAACTAATCCACAATTTCCCAAGCTCGTTTTCGTCGCCAAAAGTATTTAACATACCGAATAAAATTTTGTCATATTCAGCCTGCGGCATTGAATCCATGTGTGAATGTGCATCGTGGTCAAAAAACAAATGTATTTCAGAAACTTGTTTTCGGTTAATATCCTTTATCGATTCATCTCTTTCTTTTATAAGTTCAATTGTATCAAAATATTCATCATCTTTAATTCGTTTCCAAAGCTGGTAAATCTCACCTTTAAAAGAAGAACGCAATATCGTTTTTCCGGAAGAAACATCAAAAAAGTGCTTCTCAATGCTATTAAAAATATCAGGCTCGGTTCTTTCGCCTTCAAATACCAGTAATATGATGCTACTCATCAAACATGCCAGCCCGGTACATTTTTTCTATATTGTGCGCCAACCTAAGTTCCTTATCCGTTGAGTTGGCAACTGACTTTATTTTATCTTTATACATAAGGAACAGACAGTCAGGACGTAAAATATCATTGGACATTACACTTGTGTCATGGGTAGTAAGTATAAACTGGCAAGTATTAACCTTTTTTATTTCTTTCATAACAAATTCAGCTAATAATTGATGATAAAAAGCATCGAATTCATCGATGAAAACAAAGGACGGAGGGGCATCGGCATACTTTATATACTGCAGCCAATAGTAAAAGACGCTTAAAGACCTCATTCCTGTGGAACATGCAGTAAAAAATTCAACACTACTCTTAACTTTTTCTCCCAGCATTTTATATTCAAAAAAAACTTTGAGCTGATCTCCTATTTTATGATAAACAAGATTTGCTGGCAACTCGGCGGCCTTGAAAAAATCTTTAAAATCATCAAAATGATTTTTTTCTATTATGTCATCAAAAATATCTTTTACCCCTGTTGAGTATCCTAAATATCCCCTTCCATCCAAATTCCAAAAGAGCAACATCCTATCAACAAAATCAATAAAATCCAAAAATACAGATGTTTCCGGAGAATTTTCCAAGACCGAATTTGATTTTATATATTTTATTACGGAAATAGGGATTTTGTTTAAATCCCTGATTAAATTTTCTGTTCCGGGAAGATCAATTGCAAGGGGCTCGTTTTTTTTTCGGTCATATGAAACAATCTTCTTGTTATCGATGTATAAATGTTCATAAACAAGGCCATTTGGGGCTGTTTTTCCATAATCGTATTTGACCATTGAATTATTAAATTTAAACGTATAAGAGAAGTTGGAAATGTTATTCCTGGTTTCAAGGTTACGGTAATTTTTTGTAAGAAGCTCTACTTTTTCTTTATCCGTAAGATGTATGATAATATCCATAATGGCAAGGCCAAGATTGGATTTCCCAACGCCATTATAGCCATAAATCAGCGCTTTATCGGCATAGCCTTCGCGAATACATTCAGGGTTAAATTCATAATTCGAGGCAGTAAGATCCAGCGTGATGGTATCTCTGAATCCTTTAAAGTTACTCACAGAAAAAGAACATAACACGATAATTATCTCCTTGGCTCCCTTAATTATCGTAGCATGTTCCGGAAAACTTGACAACTAGCCGTAAAAAAATTACGGCTAGATTATTTGATTCGCAGGGACGTTATGATACCTTGATCGGGCTGCCCCTCTCTTAAAAACTAATCCCTACAGCTCACCCCGTGAGGTGATCACCCTGGTAATGAGGCCGTACTTGACCGCTTCTTCCGCGTTCATCCAGTAGTCCCGGTCGGTGTCCTTTTCCACCTGTTCAAAAACCTGACCGGTTTCGTCCGCAATGAGCCGGTTGATTTTTCCCCGGAGCTTGTCTAGTTCCCTGGCGTGTATTTCAATGTCCGTGGCGACCCCCCGTATTCCCGACAAGGGCTGATGGATAAGGTAGTGGCTGTTGGGAAGCCCTATGCGCCTTTCTTTAGGACTTGCCAGGAGTATGATCGCGGCGGCGCTTGCCACAAGGCCCATGCCTATGGTCCAGACCGGGGGCTTTACAAAGCGGATCATGTCAAAAATCGCATACCCCGCGTCGGCGTCCCCGCCGGGGGAGTCGATGAACATCCGGATAGGCTCGTCCCCCATGTCTTCCAGGAGCAGAAGCTGCCGGATTGTCCGTTCCGCCAGGTCCTTTTTTATTTCCCCGGAAAGCAGGATGGTCCGGGTTTTGAGCATTTTGCTTAAGAGCGGATCAGCCCCGCCCTGTTTGGTATCCCCTTCCTCCTCTTCGTCTTCTTCATCATCATTGTTCCGTATATTTTCATAGCGGCCCTTTACCCACTGATTCATTGGTTGTCCTCCGAGGTATGTTGTATATATAATACGGATGTTTGATGTTTAGAGCAACTATGCCATTCGGTCGCGTGAATTTAAGGTCAGCAGGGTTATCCCGTATATGCCCACCCCAATGAGCGGGAAAATCGCAAAAACACTGTAAAGCGCCCGGTAACCTGCGTGTTCTACGATAAACCCTCCCAGAATATTGCCCAAAAAAGTGGGGAGCCCGGAACCCAGGGAAAGGTAGAGGGACATCCCGAGGGCCCGGCGTTCCGGGGGAACGCAGTTTGAAATAAAGGTTACCGCCGAGGGGTGAAAGAGCCCGAAGCAGAAGGAATGAAGCAGTTGGGCAATGATAACTCCGGTTTTTGTAGGGAAAAGAGCGTAGAGTAGCAGCCGAAGGATCAGGGCCATGACGGAGAAGGCCAGGCAATTGAAAGCGCCGAAACGGTTAATAATGCGCCGGGAAAGGAACATAAAGGGCACTTCCGCGATACTTGCCAGGGCCCACATAAAGCCTACCGCGTTCCATTGCATGGACTCGGTTAAGAAAAGGGAAAAAAAGCTGTTAACCGGGGCCATCCCCAGGCGGTTCATGGCCATGATGATGAGCCCTATCACGAGGAGCGGCGACCAGATTCCTCGTTTTCCGGATGTTCCGGCCCGGCTTCCTGCGTAATTACCAGCCGGTTTAGCAGTTCCCGCCGTCCGGCTCCGGGTTCTTTCATAGGCCGGGGGAATAAAGACCATAGAAATCATGGCTAAGGCGGTGCTTACGCTTGTCCAAATGGCAATATTCAGGGGGTTGGTGAGGGGTAATACCAGGGCCGACTGAAAAAAGAGGGTCATCAGGATAAAGCTGACGGAACCTGTGGTTCTGATCTTGCCGTAATCTCCGTTTTTCCCAAGGGCGATGGTGGTTACCGCTTCCAGGAGCGGGAGGGCGGACCGGAATCCCAGCCCTATAACGATGGCGAACAGGGCGGAAATAACCGGGTTCCTGAACAATGCCAGGGGAAGCGCGACGATGAGCACCAAACAATTAGTTATGATTAACCCCGGTTTATACCGGCCTATTTTGTCCGCAAAGTACCCAAAAATAAAGGGACCAACGATGCCGGCCCCTTCAAAAACTCCCAACAGAACCCCGATCACCGATGGACTGTACCCAAGTCCCCGGAACAGGATAGGCAGGTAGGGTGAAATGACCGCATACACAATATAAGTGAAAAAAAAGGGCGCCATCATGTACATATTTTTATTCTAACGGTTTAGCGATGCTTGCGCCATAAACCCAAATCGCGTATACAGTTGGAGCTTAATAAGCTAAAATAAGATCATGAGCTACTTATATGAAACCCACCTCCACACCGTGCAGGGAAGCGGCTGCGGCATATCGCGGGGGCGGGACTACATCAAGAGATACCGGGATCTGGGCTATGCGGGAATCATGGTGACCGATCATTTTTGGAATGGGAATACCGCTATTGATCGTGATTTGCCCTGGAATCAATGGGTGGAACAATTTTGCCGGGGTTACGAGGAAGCCCGGAACGAGGGAGAAAAGGCGGGCCTCGACGTATTTTTCGGCTGGGAGGAAACCTTTAAAGGGGACGATTACTTGGTTTACGGCCTTGATAAAGCGTGGCTTCTTGAACATCCCGAATCGGCCCATTGGTCAAGAAAGCAGCAGTTTGATGCGGTACACCAGGCCGGAGGCTGTGTGGTTCAGGCCCACCCCTTCAGGGCGGTCTATTATATCAAGACGATCCACCTGGCGCCGAAACTGGCGGACGCGGTGGAAGTTGCCAATGGCGGCAATGAGGACGATTGGGACGCCCTTGCGTCGGAATACGCGATACGGATAGGGCTGCCCGCGACAGCAGGATCTGATATCCACAATGTGGATCAGTTTGATATGGGCCATATTTTCGGCGTGTATCTGGAAAAAAAGCTGGAGACAATCCAGGACTATGTAGAGGCCATCCGGAATAAGGCCCTCGCGGGCATAAAAGCGCCGCCCGGACGCGCCATGTTCCATGGCCACGAAAAACCCGCCCTGCCGGTGGATTTGCGGGACGAAAATGACAAGGCGACCTGGCGGGATTTCTGGGAATTCATGAGCAAGCGGTAAAGCGTATTT
>JAITNM010000058.1 GCA_031290475.1 Treponema sp.
TGGACGAAATAAGGGTCTTTAACCGTGAAAAAATGCCCATAGTTTTACCTCAACAAAGTTAACTTCGATAGCTTGAAAGAATTGGGTAATGCTGAACCAGCGCCAGACTGAAGGAGTCCAGGGTGGACCTGAATTCACCATAATCCATGGTATCGTAATCCAGGGTATTGATGAGCACAATCTGATTGTTTTCCAGGGCGTAAGCCCCATGGACTATATCCGAGGCGTTCAGTTCCAGGAGCTTGGTAAAGAGTTCCTGCCGGTTCTTTTCGGGCGCGTCCATCAGGACCACCCGGAAAACCACTACCGGATCGTCATACATAACCGCGATCCCCGCCAGATTATGCTCGGGATCATCCACAAGCCACATATCCGTATCGACTTCCCGGTAGGTATACATCAGGTCGATAAGGTACTGTTCGATCTTATTTTTTTCCATTTGGCAACTCAGCCTAAAAACACCTGTCCCGAATTGTCTATCGCCAAAATGGTTTTACATTCCGAACACCGGAAACGTCCGGGTTTAATGGCTTTGAGCTTCTTGGAACAGATGGGACAGGAAAAAATCTTGGGGAACAGGGAGGCGGACTCCATGCTTACCCCGGCCCGGAAGAAATTCACCGAATCGTCCAGGGTCTCTTTGATGTTGAAGAATTGGGAAAACCCCAAAAGCTGAAACACTTCGTAGACTTTGGGCTGAATCTCAAGGAGGACCAAATCACCGCCCCGGGGTTTAACGACCTTTAAAAAGGCGGTAAAAGACCCGATCCCGGTGGAAGACACGTAATTAAGCCCCCCGCACTGAAAAATCAGCCGGATAAAACCGGATTCAATCGCCTTGGCTACCCGTTTTTGAAAATAATTCGAGTTATAGGTGTCGATATAACCCATTAAAAACAGAACCAGACAGCCCTCAACCTCATCAACTTTCTGTAACTTTATTTTGAGACTTTCATCCTTTTCGTCATCAAAACCAAGTACTATATCGTTGTTTGTCATGACACTCCCTTCGCCAATGCTAAAAATTGGCGGCCATTCCCGATGCCCGAATTCGGACAACAAATTAATTATTTACACAAAAATGATGAAATTACAATACCATAATAGCACGTTCAATTTTTAATCTCCATTTTTTCAAGTCATTAACGGAAAAAACCAACCTCTTTATAGAGTATACTACAAATATGGACTTAGCGGAAGTGGTGATCGTCCTTTCCCGGCCCGAGGAAAGCGGCAATATTGGGGCGGTTTGCCGGGCCATGATGAACATGGGGCTTTCCCGCCTGCGGGTGGTATTGGGGCACGGCGCCGCGGCGGACGGCGCCAAACCGGACGAGGCGGTTATCCGCGCCAGGGCGGTACACGCCGCCGGTATCTGGGAAAAGGCGGAATTCTTCCCCACCCTGGAAGCGGCCCTGGCCGGCTGTTCCCCGGTTGTCGGCGTTACCCGGCGTACCGGCCGCCACCGCAAGGCCCATTCCCTTACCCCCGCCGAAACCGCGGCCTTTCTGGCGGAGCGTCCGGGCCCGGCGGCCCTGGTCTTCGGCAATGAACGCACCGGCCTGGAAGACTCCGAACTCAAGCTCTGCAACATGGCCGCCCATATCCCCGCCGCCGGGGCCTTTCCTTCCCTTAACCTTTCCCACGCGGTTCAGATCTTCTGCTACGAACTCCGCCTGAAACTGGCGGACGGCTCCGGCGCCGGTATTTCCCGCTGGGTGCCTCTGGAAATGGCCCAAATTGACGCCCTGGTCCAATCGGTTACCGATTCCCTGCAATCCCTGGGTTTCTACAAACAGCCCGGCAGGGCGGAGCAGGAGCGCTTCTTCCGGGACCTGTTCGCCCGCGCCGGAATAACCCGGCGCGAATCCGAATACCTGGCCGAAATTTTCTCAAAAGCCGCGAGATTACGCCTGCGGGGCGCCCTTCGGGATAGTGAGGAGGGTGGGGGGTGAAATGGCAGGCCCAGCGCATACCCCCTCATGAATTAAAAATTTTAACTACGGAGCGCACCGGACCTTGGGTCCGAGACCCCACACGGATAAAAAGAGGATATTTCGAACAAAAAGTCTGTGGTATCTGTGTGGTCTGTGGTTTTTTCTCCTGGTATGCGCTGGGGCTGACTTGGGCGAGGAACGCAAAGTGATCGTACATTCTTGTCTCGGCGCGGTGAGCTATTTCTACTCTGTAGCCGGCTGCCTTGCCCGTTTTTTGCCTTCCTCTATGGCTTTTTTCATGTTTTCGGCGAATTTATCAATGGAATGACCTTTAATGCCTGCCATACGATCCTGTTCCGCCGCTAAAAGCCGCTCCATGTTTTCAAGCGCCTGCTCCCTGCGGCTGTAGGTTTCAATATCCATAAGAACCGTGTCCCCCTGACCGTTCCGGGTTAAAAACACGGGAACCTTCTCGGTCCGGCAGAGACTGGCAATATTGTTGTAGTTTTTCCGCAGCTCGCTTGAGGGTTTTATAATCGGGTTAACCATTTTTTCCTCTCTGATATACAATGTCAACAGGTTAAGAAATTTTAACCACGGACCACACCGGACCTCTGGTCCGCAACCACACGGACTTTTTGTTTGAAAAACGCTCTTTTGTCTGTGTGGTCAGTGGTAAATTTCTCTTCTTTGTATTTCTGATCACCGCTTAACCTGTTGACATTGCTCTAATATATCCAAATAATACCCTAGTTTGGGTATTATTTCAATACAAATATGCCTATATTTTATGATACCCGGCGCTAACCTTTAACAAACAGCCGGTTAACAATAAGAAGTATCTTGTAGTAAAAATAGGGGAAAACGCGGAAAAAAAGGATGGGGTTTTGGAAGCAGTAACCGATCCATTCCATGCCGCGGTCAAAAACGGCGCGGGAGGGGCGTTTTTTCCGTTCGGCGAAAACGTCGAAAAGGTCGCTGCACCAGAGGCGGAAGCCCCGGTTTAACTGGGCGTTGCTCCGGGCTATCCACCTTTCTTCGCCCCGGACGCCCTTACCCACTAAAAGCAGGGAGGGGGCCGCCTTGCGGATGGCCTGAAGCAGGGTCGCTTCCTCCTGGCGCTTAAAACCGCCGGCATAGCGGCCCACGATCCGCAGTTGGGGAAAGGTCTGGCGGACGTTCTTCTCGGCTTTTTTCAGAATCCGCTGCTTGCTTCCTAAAAGGTAGACGGAAAATTCCCGTTTTTCCAGGATGGTCAGGACGCTCACCACAAAGTCAAAGGGCATATACCGGATAGGCGTTTTACCGGTCAGGAATCGCGCGCCCCCGGCGAGGCTTTTGGAGATCGGGATCACCAGGGAGGCGTTGAGTACATAGCTTCGGTATTCGTTACTTCCCCGTGCACGGAGCAGGTCCCAGAGGGAGAGGAGGACGATATTCCCCCCGTTTTTAGAGGAAAGCAGGTCAATGATGATGTTGGGAAGCTGTTCCTGAGGTACTATATCCAGAGGAACCCTGAGGAGGCTGATTCGTTCGACGGCAACAGGGCCGCCTCCCCCGGGTTTTTCCTCTTCGCCAAATGAGTCTAGCGCTCCTGTACTTTGTGGGTCCACGATTCGATCTCCAATAAAATGATGCGGATAGCCGCGGCGGCGTACACTGCCGCGGTTTCGGCGCGTAATACCGTATTCCCCATGGACACGGGCTTAAACCCCTCTTCAACAAAACGGACCGCCTCTTCGGGAGAAAAGCCCCCCTCGGGTCCCACCGCGATTGCCACCAAGCCGGGCTTCCCTTCAAGATACCGGTGGAACGAGCCCTTTTCAAGGGGGGGGAAGCCGGGCCGCAATGCCCCCGGGTCCGCTTCGGGGTGAAGCAGCAGCCCGACAGGCTTTTCATGCCGTTCCCGCAGTTCCCGCCAACGGGTCAGCGTCTCCTCGAAGTTCCGGGGCGGCTCCACTACGGTGGCAACGGCCGACCCGCTCTGCTGCCGCGCCTCCCGCACAATGCGCCGCCACCGCTCAAGCCGTCCGGCCGCCGCACTACCGCCTCTGACACCGCTCTTAACGCAGCGGTCTCCGTCCGCTTGTAAGCGGACGGGCACCGAACGGGCGCTTACGAACGACACAATTTCCGCGATGCCCCCCTCAACGGCCTGCCGGACAATCAGGTCCATCTTGACGCCCCTGGGCAGGGCCTGGAACAACACCAGCGGCGGCAGTGCGCCGTCTCCGGTTTCGGCAGCGGTATTGCCAGCGGCGGCGCCTCCGGCCTGCCCGGCCTTTGGGCGCTTAGCGGGGGCGTTCGGACATTCGCCGGGGGCGTCCAGGCATTCGGCCACAAGTACCCCGCCGTCCACCGAGCGGACACGGAAGCGGCAGGCGGCGCCGCCGGGTTGTACGGCGTTGAACTCGGAGCCGGGCGCAAGCCGCCTTACCCGGACCAGGTAGTGGTAATCTTTGCCGGAAAGACGGACAACCCGTCCCCGGCCGTCAGGTTCAGGCGGGCAAGGCAGGAGAAATTGTTTCATGCCGGTACCCGGTCATCGATAAAACTATAGGGCGCGTCTAAAAACCGGTTGTTTTTCTCCGTGCCCTTGCAGTTTCTCCCCCTGCGGGATGCGAAACATGCATTCTTAAGCGGTAAACATCTAAAAACTGAAGTTTTTAGATGTTCTCTATAGATGGGCGGTAACCTGATAAAAATATCCCTCATGGAGCACACAGGAGAAATGAATGGGCCGGATGCCGGGTTTGTAACAGAAAACCGTTTTGCGGCGGATAAGGGGCGAAGTCTTTGCGCAAGGGATTGAAGCGGTATCCTTTTGACGCGAGCGTCAAAAGATACAAGCGGAAAGCCCGGCCCCGGAGCGAAGCGGAGGGGATGCGCCCATAATGATAATGAAAGGCAAACTATACATCGGCCGGCAAAACCTGTTCTTCTTCGGAGCGGCCCCGGCGTATCAGAAAACTCTTCAATACCGGCGTTTCTTCCTGAAAAGAAATGATAATATAACTGAGAGTGGGATCAAAGGCAATGCGGATATCCTCAGCCGAAGGCCGGGCG
>JAITNM010000066.1 GCA_031290475.1 Treponema sp.
CGACGGCAGGCTTTACGCCATCAACCCCGAGGCGGGCTTCTTCGGCGTAGCCCCGGGCACCAACAACGACTCCAATTTTAACGCCATGGAATCCATCAAGGAAAACACGATTTTCACCAACTGCGGCCTTACCGAAGACAGCGACATCTGGTGGGAGCAGATCGGCCACGGCGCGCCGGGCAAGGAAGTCATCGACTGGAAGGGCAACAAGAAACCCGCCCCCCAAACCGACAAGAGCCCCAAGGGTGAGGAAATCGCCCACCCCAACGCCCGGTTTACCGCCCCGGCCAAGCAGTGCCCGGTCATCGCCCCCGAATGGGAGGACCCCAAAGGCGTGCCCATTTCCGCGTTCCTCTTCGGCGGCAGGCGGCCCAGCACCATCCCCCTGGTAAACCAGAGCAAGAGCTGGGTCCACGGCGTGTTCATGGGCTCCATCACGGGCTCGGAAATTACCGCCGCGGTCATCTCCGACCAGGTGGGCCAGGTCCGGCGGGACCCCTTCGCCATGCTGCCCTTCTGCGGCTACCACATGGGCGACTACTTCAAGCACTGGATTAAGCTGGGAGCGAAAGCCGAGACTGAGGGCAAGGGCGACAAGCTGCCCAAGATCTTCTTCGTCAACTGGTTCCGCAAGGACAAGGACGGCAAGTTCATGTGGCCCGGCTACGGCGAGAACAGCCGGGTGCTGGCCTGGGTTTTTGACCGCTGCGACAACAAGGACAACTGCGTGGAAACCCCCATCGGCAACCTGCCTAAACCCGGCGCCATCGAAGCCCCCGAGGGCGTGAGCGCCGAAGCGTTGAAGGAACTCTGTTCGGTAGACATTGAAGGCTGGAAGAAGGAAATCGCCGACGTGCGAAAAAACCACTACCCGAAGTTCGGCGACAAGCTCCCGAAAGAGCTCTACGACGAGTTAGATGCCATCGAAAAACGGCTTGGCGTATAGGCTGAGCTAACTGCCGCGCTAAGCAACAGTGTTTGTGCAGACCCCGTCTGAATAAGGCGGGGTTTTTATTTTAGGCGCGGCGCAGTGTAAATTACGGAATGTCATGAAATATCCAGCACCTGTTTTATGGCATATTTACTTTTTCTACGATGCTTCTTGGCAGCATACACACAAAATCAGCTAAACTGGATTTATCAAGCGTTGCGATTTGAGAAAAATTAATTACCGAACTTTTATCCAGACCGGAAAACGCCTTTTCTAGAAACATATTGCCCGGCAGATTGGCTAAATCCACGTTTGAAGTAATCATGGCACAGATAACAGTATTAATGGCGCTTCGGTTAAAGCTATCACTTTGAATAACCAGGAAGACCGCCTCGTCTATAGGTAACTCCAAATTGATGTCAGTCACTAAATGCGTTTCTAAAACAGCCGCCCCAGCGCCATGTATAACGCCGTTCCTCCCAGTATACTGATAAGGAAGTTCCGCTTCCAGAAGTGGACCAGCATGGTAAAGCAAGACGCCGCCAGCACCGGCAGAGCGCCCGCCGGGTTTTCCTTTACCGGGGCAGCGATACTGTTGAATGCCAGCATGGTCATTGCCGCGGGGGGCACCACTCTTTCGATAATGGCAAGAAAGATGTCCAGGGCCCCGTCTTTTTTTGCGCGTTCAGCTCCCGGGTCTTCCTGTTTCTTCGGCCGCAGGAACAGAAACGGAAAAGCCCGGCAGAGAAACACCACGAGTCCGATAGCAATTGTGTATGCCAGGGCGGCCTTAAGGCTCAGCATGAGGCAGGGCCTCCTGTTCGGTTTGACTGCGCAATCTTTCGATTGCGCGAAGCGGAGGTTAGCATGGGGCGCCGCCTCCAAGGGCCCTTTTGCCTGTAAGCTGTACCAGGACAATGGAGGCGGCCAGGGATACAAGGAGCGCGAACCGGGAGGGCAGGAACACTACCGCGAGAATCGCCGGAACGGCGGAAACAATAAAGGGAAGGGGGTTTCTAACCCGCAGCGCCTGTTCGCACATAAGCACGATGAATAAGGCGGTAAGGGTAAAACCTATACCCTCAAGGTTAAAGGGAATGAGGGAACCGGCAATGGCGCCAATGGCGGAACCGGTGATCCAGTAACTCTGATCAAGGACGGCAATGTAAAACATGAGAAGGCTCCGGTCAATGCCCTTTTCATCTTCCTCAGGCAGCGAAGAGAGGAGGGCGAAGGTCTCATCCGCCAGGGCGTAAACAAGGTACCATTTGTAGCGCCCGGCGGCGTTAATCCGCTTGAAGAGGGAAATACCGTAGGCCATGTGCCGGGCGTTGAGTACCAGTTCCGCAAGCAGCATTTCTCCAAGCCCGGCCCCGGAAGCAAAGAGGCCCACCGCCAGGAACTGGCCCGAACCGGCGTATATTAAAAGTCCCGACAGGGGGGCCAAATACCAGGGGCAGCCTGAATCCACGAGGAGCAGGCCGTAGGCCGTACCAATGGCGAGAAAACCCAGCAGCACCGGAATAGAATACCGAAACGCGGCGGCAAACGTTTTAATACGTGAGTAATCGACCGTATTACTGTTCATTTTAAACGGCGCAGTAATTCAATGATTTCCGTGCCCCTGGGCGGGCAGCCTGCAACGGACGCGGAAAAATCCGCCGTACAGCGGCCCACCCCCGCCTGTCCGCTTTTGCCCCGGAAACCCTGACCAATGCAGATTTTTCCGGGAAGTTTTCTTAAAACCCCGCCGTCAAGGCGGGACAGGGCGAAGATAAGGGCGGCATAACAGGCGCTGCAGGCCTGATCCTCATTTATGTATTCCGCGTAACGCCGGACTATTCCCGACGGTTTCCTGTTCCCCGCCAACGCAGCGTCCCTGGGGGGTGAAAGTTCCCGCACCGTTACTTTCGAAAGATCCCCGGAGCCTACCCCCAGTTTTTCCGAGAGGCCGATATAGGGTATCTCCGTTACGGCGCAGCCCATCTGGACCGCAGTCCAGGCATCGCAGAGCACCGGATCCCTGGCGGCATAGAGCCTGCCGGCGAAAACGGGGTTGCCCCCTTCTTCAAAATCCGGGTCCCCGCAGATACCATCCACCAGGATAAAATCATTTTTTGCGACCGTGTTAAGGTGGGCTATGGGTTTGTGGAGGCCCAGGGTATGAAAGCGGCGCTTTTCCCGGTTTGAAATAACGCCCTTGTTGTTTTTTAGGGCGCAGGTGATCCTGGTTTGGCAGTGGCCCTTCATTACCGGAAGGTTGATCATAAAATCCACCGCCAGGGCGCTGTCGCAGATCTCTATTGGCATCCCCTTACAGTCCCTGATATGGCAGGTATCTTTCTGGGTGTCGATAAGTTCAACCCCGCATTCTTTTGCCAGGGCGGCATACCCGCAGCGGGAAAAGGCTTCGGGAGTGCTGTCACCCACCCAGGAACCTTCCAGGATCACGATATTGCCGAATCCCTGTTCCTGCAAATAGTTGACTATCCCCCGGGCTATTTCGGGATGGGTGGTGGCGCCCCCGTCCGCGGAACGGGAAACTACCAGGTTTGGCTTAAGGCCGATCCGCTTTTTCCTGTCGCCGATGAGATCCGCAAGGCCCGCTTCCCGGACAAGCGTACAGGCCATTGATTGTATTTCATCACCGTAGATCAACAGTATTTCGTTTTTTTCCATATCTACAGAAGCGCTATCTCGCCCTTTTCATTAGTACGGACCCTGCGGGCGGTCTTAACCGGCAGCACGAAGATCTTACCGTCCCCGTGCAGGCCGTTCCGGTTTACCCTGATAACTGTTTCAACCGCTTTTTCCACCTGTTTATCAATAACGTAAATTTCCATCATTTTTCTGCTATAAAGATCGCTCCCATAGGTTTCCTTCTGTTCGGTCTTTTTAACCACTTCAGCGGAACCTTCCAGATGTCCCCTGCCAAGTACATCCAGGGAGGAATAGGAAGAGAAACCGGCGTTTTCCAGTTCCTTCCTGGTTTCCACGTATTTTTCGTGACGTATAATGATCACCAGAAGTTTCATCCCCCGCTCCTTTACAATTCCTGTTTCCCGGAACTGATAGTGATGGTCTTGTCTACATCCAAAACAAATATTTTGCCATCTCCAAAAGAACCTTTACTGCTGGTTTTTGCAGCGCCGGCTATGATATCGGAAACCTGCTCCTCATCCTTGTCTTCTACAACGATCATAAGTATTTCCTTGGGGATCTCCGAATAAAGCACATCCCCTACTTTGAGCCCCTGCTGTTTTCCCCGGCCCAATACGTCAAACCGGGTTACCGCGTTAAAGCCCGCCTTGTTCAGGGCGGAAAGGACATCGGTAGCCTTTTCCGGACGGACAACTGCTTTTATCATCTTCATGTTTTTGTCTCCTTCGTGTTTATAGCATTAATGCGGAGCCGTATCGAATCCCGGTGGGCGGCCAGTCCTTCCGTTTCTGCAAGGTGCATGGCGGGTATAGAAAGGTTCAGGCAGCCTTCCGCGCTCAGGTACTGATGAAAAGACGTTTTTATGAAAGTTCCCACCCACAGGCCGCTGGAAAACCGCGCGGTGGTCATCGTGGGCAAAATATGATTTGTACCGGACGCAAAATCGCCGAAGGCTACCGGCGCGTAGCGCCCCACAAAGAGGGACCCGTAGTGTTTCAGTTTTTCCGCCGTTTCCCGTTCCCTTTCGGGCGCCACCTGTACTTCCAGGTGCTCCGGGGCAATTTCGTCGGAAAAAGCGGCCGCCTCGTCAAGGCTTTCGGCCAGGTATATGGCCCCGTTTTCCGCCCAGGATTTTTCCGCCACATCCCGGGTAGGAAGATCGATCAACAGTTTTTCTATCTCTTTCTGCGTCTTATCAATAACATCACCGCTTGTGGAAACCAGAATGAGCTTTGCGTCGGGATCATGTTCCGCCTGGGCTAAAAGATCGATGGCGATAAAAAGGGGGGTCGCGGTTTCGTCGGCGATGATGAGCACTTCGCTGGGGCCCGCAAGGCTGTCTATCCCCACGTCCCCCAGAACCTGCCGCTTTGCCTCGGTGACGTACCTGTTCCCGGGGCCCGCGATAAGGTCCGCCTTTTGGACCGGGCCGGCGCCATAGGCGTAGGCCGCCACAGCCTGGGCGCCCCCCATGCAGTAAACCGCGTCGGCGCCGGCAATGTCCATGGCCGCCAGCACCGCCGGGTGGATTCCGCCATGGGACGAAACCGGGGGCGAGCAGGCCGCCACAAAGGGCGCCCCGGCGGTCTTGGCGGTAACAATGCTCATAAGGGCGGAACTGGGCAGGGGGTAACGGCCCGCGGGAATATAGCAGCCGCACTTCTCCACGGGAACGAGGCGGTGCCCAAGCTCCAACCCGGGAATATCGCTTTGGTAACTGAGGGGCTTGATACATGCAAGCTGCCTTTCCGCAAAGGCCCGGATACGGGAGGCGGCGAAACGGAGCTGCTTCACCGTTTCTTCGGGGATCTCCCGGTACGCCTTTGCGACGGCCTCCCCTTCAACCTTTACGGTTTTAAGGGAAACATGGTCGAATTTTTCCGTCAGCTTGAGCAGGGCGGCCTCCCCCTCATCCCGCACCTGGTCAATTATGGCCGATACGGTCCTGGTGAGC
>JAITNM010000137.1 GCA_031290475.1 Treponema sp.
AGGATGAGGTCTTGCTCGGCGCTATCCCCCTTGAAGGAATGGATTTGATGGTCAATCCCGTAGACCGCCGCATAGTAGGCGCTCATGGCGATAAGGCAGTCTATATGGCGAAGTAGGCGCTTTTTTTAGCCTATAGGTCCGCCCTCAATCCACTTCGTCAATAATCTTTTTCAGCATATCCGTAACCGCCTCCAGGGAAACAAACATATCGGCGTAGTTTTCGTCCCCATTATCAAGCCGGCAAATAAGGCCCAATATGGCCGCCGCCCTGGACAGTTCCTTATAAGCCCAGGAACCAAAAAAAAATTGCACCCAGGGCGGTGAAATCGCTTGACTAAACTAATATGATTAGTTTATATTTAATATGATTAGTTTATTGAGAAAATTATGGAAATAAAGAAAAGGGTATTGACCAGCGACATCGTGATAGCGGCCGCGGTTGAAATAGCGGAGAAAAAAGGGCTTTCACAGCTCAGGATGCAAGAATTGGCCGCAACGCTGAATGTAAAGCCCGCCTCATTGTACAATCACATCGGCGGCATTGATGAAGTTCGCAGTTATGTGGCTCAAATTGTCCTCAAAAAACTGGAGGAGGTTATCCGCGATGTGGCAGTAGGGTATTCCCGCGAAGATGCCCTGCGAAAGATCGCCAACGCCTACCGCCGGTTTGTCGTAACACGGCCGGAACTGTATAAGGCCTTTTTTATCAGTTCCGCGAATTTTGATGATGCCGGGATTGAGGAAGCGAAGATGTCGGTCGTTAGGGTTTTTCAACAGGTACTTGAACCGTACCAATTAAGTCATAAAACCAAGATACATTTTACCCGTTGTTTTCGAAGCTGCCTGCATGGTTTTGTTAGTCTTGAAAGCGCCGGGTTTTTCAAAGACAAGGTTAGCATTGACGAAAGTTTTGACGCGATGCTCGAAAGCCTTCTCGCGCTGCTCAATAATTATGCTTTACAAACGGAAAATAGAAAATGAAATTAAACTTTCGTATTGAGTTTAAAATTGAGAGTTTAAAATATAAAAGGAGAGTTTCTATATGAAAAAGAGACTTCTATTTTCGGCAATGCCGGTAAGTTTGCTGATATTCGGATTGACGGTTATTGGTTGCGCTTCAACCAAAGACGCATATCGGCCATTGACGCCGGAAGAACAATCACAGTTTACCGTTTTAGGATCTGTCCAGGTTGCGTTTGAAATTTCCCATGTGTCGTCCAACAAAGAAACTAACTTGCAAAAAGCCTATGCGCTATTACTGCAAGAAGTCTCAAAAAAATATGAAGGAAACATTGATGTACGCGACATTACGTTAACGTACATTGATAATGGAATTGAATTGCTTGATGCGGAATATATGGCAGTGGGAAAGGTTATTATACCTGTTGTAAAATAAAAGTCCCGCCGGTGTCCGGTACTGCGGGCGGGCCCATGCTAACTTGACAGAATCCTCCGGAAACGGTCCACTATTAGTAACCAAAGGGGGGTGTAACATGGATCTGTTAATTAAGAACGCCGAGGTCTTTGACGGCGTGCATGAAGAGGCTCGTAAAGCCTGGGTGCTGATCGAGGGGGACAAGATTGCCGCCCTGTTGGACGCCGAACCCGCGGGCTATGCCGGGGAGGTCCTCGATGCGGCGGGGCTTAGTCTGAGCCCCGGTTTTATTGATACCCACTCCCACAACGATTTTTATGCCGTCCTGTCCGGGGCCCAGCGCTACTGCCGGTCCTTTGTGGAGCAGGGGATTACCACCCAGGTGGCGGGGAACTGCGGGTTTTCCATAGCCGGCATTGATCCCGAAACCCCGTACGGTAAAGATCTCTTCGGTTTTTTTGCCGAAAACCCGGACTACCAGGAGGTTGCGTCTTTCCCCCTCTGGGCGGCCGCAGTTGACCGCTATTCCCCGCTAAACATGGCCTGCCTGGCAGGTCACGGCACAATCCGTACCTCCCTGCGGGGGTTGGGCGCCGGCGCCCTGACCGCCGATCAAATGAGAAAGATGGAACGCCTGGTTGAGCAGGAATTGGAGGCGGGGAGCGCCGGGCTTTCCTACGGGCTCATGTACGACCCAAGCATGTACGGCGGCGCAGAGGAACTGCTCAGTCTTGCGAAAATAGCCGCCCGGTACAACCGGATCATTACCTTTCACCAGCGGGCTCTTTCCCGCTTTTCCCTGTCCTACCCTGAACTGTTTGGCAGGGCGCACAACCTCCGCGCCCTGGATGAAGTTCTGAAAATCGCGGAACAATCCGGGGCCAGGACCCAGGTTTCCCATGTGATATTTGTGGGACGCAGTACCTGGAATACCCTGGACGAAACCATCCGCCTTATTGACCAGGCCAACGAACGGGGAGGGGACATCGGTTTTGATATCTATCCCTTTGACTTTGGGGCCAGCACTATTACTGTTGCCCTCCCTTCCTGGTACCAGGCCCTGTCCCCCGATGCGCAGCAAAAGTTTGCGGTCCGCCTGCGCCTCCGGGCGGAGATATTTGCCACCAGGAAACTTCTGGGGTTCGGCTTTAACGACATACAGGTTACCTGGGCAGGGGCGGGCAAAAGCGAGTACGCGGGCAGGCGGATCGGCGAGCTTGCCCGTGAATGGAAGACCGACGAACTTAACGCCTATCTCAGGGTTATCTCTGAAACCGGCAGCGCCACTACGGTGCTCATGTACAGTTATATGAATGATCACATCATTGACGTGCTCAGCCGCCATCCCCGGACCAATTACATGACCGATGCCTGGATCCTGGACCAGGGTATGCAGAACCGGGCCGCCTATGGGGCCTTCCCCAAATTTTTACGCCTTTCCCGGGAAGGCAAAGCGGAAACCCTGGGCAGGATGATTATCAAGATGAGTTCCAAGGCCGCGGATCGCTTTTGCCTAAAAAACCGGGGGCGCATAGAGCCGGGGTATTACGCGGACCTCGTGCTGTTCGACAAAAACACCGTTGCCGAGAGCGGCGGCGAGACAGCCCCGATAGGCCTTCCCCATGTGATTATCAACGGCGAGTTTGCGGTTAAAGGCGGGGCGTATCAGGAGAAGGCCCTGGGCCGGGGGCTTGCGGCGGGGTAGGGAAGCAATGCTCAGTTTAAGCAAAAACCTGTTATGAGGCGCACGGCACGGATGCCGTGCGGGTTTTTAGTTATGATTCATTTACATTAATTTGTTGGTGATTTTGTTTTATATCTTCATAAAAATTAGCCACAGAAAGACTTATGTAGGGACCAAGCCATAAAAAACCAATTCCTAACGATAGGCAACAAAGTAAACCCCAACCAATAAAACTCAGGTATAAATCAAAACCATTCCAACCGCCGTAAGCCAACTTCCATGCAGTTGACTTCTCGCCAAAGCACGTAATTCCGAATTTCCTTTCATTCTTTCCTCCATTTAGATTTAATCACTTTGCCAGAGGTATTTAAAATGCTATAGTATTTTGTCCAGAAAATGTCAATAGACTTGTGAGAGAACCCGGTTGGTTCTCTCACAAGTCCTGCAAAATGCGGTGTATTTTGCTGTTTTAAGTGGTAGTTGTTCAGAAACTGAAGTTTCCGAACAACTCTAATACGCCAAATTCCGGTTTTTATTCGACGGCCTCGTTAGGCGAAATACCAGCGCTTATGCAATTTTACTCTTCTTTGTTATTTATTTTCAATTCATTTTTTATTTTTGCCTCAACTTCTTTTGCAAAATTAAAAAATTGATTTGCTTGTTCAGAAGTTGGCATCGAACCATCATCCAACAATCCCATCTCCCCAGGATACCGTGATTCTAAATATATGTCATTTACTATTGACAATAAATCTTCATTAAGTTCTAAATCAATAGTTTCTTTTATCGTTCCGTATAATGTCAATAAATTATGAATTTTCAATAATGGCTTATTATCATGTTCTAATATAAATGCTTTAAAATACTTTTCTATTGCCTGTTGACAATGGAATGTTACAACATTCGTCAAATCCGGATTCTCTATTATTTCAGAAACAGTCAATAAGTCTTTTTCGGCAAACCCAATCCATCCTTTAACTTGCTTTTTCATATATTATTTTCCCTGTCTTTTCAATTTCGTCAATGAAATAATTCCCATAATTTTTTATAATTTTATATTCTTCTTTTGAATATACCAGAATATCTAATGCTATTTTATAATTTATATTTCTTACTAATTTGTTTATATATAATTTTTTCTTTAATCTTTCTTCATAAGTTTTTGCAACATCATTGTTGTCCAAAATTACCACCATATCAATATCACTGTTTTCGTCTGCGGTCCCTTTGGCATACGAGCCAAATAGTATTATTTTATAAGGATCCGACTGTTTGAGCGCCTCTAATAATTGGTTAATATAGTTATAATTTTCCATACACCCTTATTATAATACAGATTTTTCTTTTATGCAAGTATTTTTTGAGGGTTTTTTATCATAAACTAGGCTTAAAATTCTAACTTACCAAAACATCTACATCAATTACCGTTGCAACAGCTATATGCAATGCATCACTATAATAATTTTGCGATGCGATTTTTTGTTCCATATATTTTTCAACCAATTTTACCATTTCATCATTATTTGGCGCAAATTTCGCCTAACATAGTTTATATCAAATACAATTAGTTTTTGAGGAAATTTTAGAGTTCTTGCGAAACCCGGTTGATTTCGCAAGAACTCTATTGATGTACGCGACATTACTTTAACGTACATTGATTCCCTGACAAACCCAAACCTACGGAGTATAAAACGGGTTGTAAAACCTGTCGCCGTCGTGGAAGGTGACCCACATTCCCAGGGCAAAAAGCAGAACTGCCGCGACGAGGACGGCTATATCAGCTTTTGTGAAGGGCCGGGCGGCGTACCAGGTGCGGCGTTTGTGTTTGCCGAAACTGCGCAGTTCCATGGCCCGGCTTATCACGTCGATGCGTTCCAGGGAAGAAAACACCAGGGGGAGAAGTATTGCCGCCGCGCCTCTGAGGCGTTTTGGGAGGCTTGCCTTCCGGGAGAGTTCCACCCCCCGGGCCTGCTGGGCCTGGCTTATGTTCTCGTAGTCCCGCTGGACATCGGGGATGTAGCGCAGGGCAAGGCTTACCGCATAGGCCACGGAGTAGTTTACCCCGATGCGGTTAAGGGAAGCGGCGAATTCGCTGGGGTTCGTGGTGACCATGAGCAGAATTGCCGCGGGGATAATCATGCAGTATTTGAGGAGTATGTTTAACTCGTAGAAAATCTGTTCCGCCGTCAGGGTAAAGCGGCCGGAACCTGCAAGGATGAGATGGCGGGTTCCGTAGACAAGTACTCCCTGTTCCGGGGCAAAGATATAAATAGTGATTAGGTTTATCATCATAAAAAAGACAAGCATTTTGAAGATAAAAGATACTTCCCGCAGTTTGGTCCCCGATATGACAAACAGTATTACTCCAAGGATGCTCATGATAAGCATAACCCTTGTATCATAACCAGCCATGGTGAGTATAGACCAGAGTAGGAATACTACGAGCTTGGTTGTCCCCGACAGGGCGTGTACCGGCGAATTGCGGTCTATGTAGGCAAGCATGAAACGGCTCATGATTCACTCCTTCCGGCTTCCCGTTCCGAGCGTTCGAAGCTGATAAAGCGCCCGACAAAAGCCCTGGGGTTCTTGAAATGGGCCCGCAGGGCGAGATCGTAGAGGCTTGTACGCTTAAGGTTTGCTTTTTCGATAAGGGCCTTTTCGGTGAGGACTTCCGCCGGCGGGGCGTCGGCAAGGAGCTTCCCTTCCGTAACCACCAGGGTACGCCGCGCATATTCCAGCATCAGGTGCATATCGTGGGTGATGATAAGGAGGGTAATGCCCTGCTCCCGGTTGAGTTTACCGAGAAATTCCATGATCTCCGTGTAATGCCTGAAATCCTGTCCGGCGGTGGGCTCGTCCAGGATGATGAGTTCCGGCCGGATCACCAGGATCGATGCGATGGTAAGCCGTTTTTTTTGGCCGTAGCTCAGGGCGCTCACCGGCCAGCTACGGAAGGGGTAGAGCCCGCAGATACGGAGGGACTCTAAAACCCGGTCGCGGATCTCGTTTTCCCCCATGCCCCGGTTACGCAGGGCAAACGCCGCTTCGTCAAAGATGAGGGGGAAGGAGATCATCTGGTTTGGATTCTGCATGACGTAGCCTATGTGTTCCGCCCGCTCCCGGATGGAAAAGAGGGAGAGATCCTTTCCCTTAAAACGGAGTTCTCCGGCGTCCGGGCGGACAAAACCGCAGATGAGTTTTGCCAGGGTGGATTTCCCCGCGCCGTTTTTCCCCGCCAGGGCAACGCAGTCCCCCGAGCCTATGGCGAAGGAAATGTCCCGCAATGCCGGCGGCGCGTTAAGACCCCCGGCGCCGGTGAGGGGGTAACGGAAGCTGAGGCTTTTCACCGACAGTAATTCTGTTCTAACCGGTTCCGGCGCTTCTTCCGGAAGGGATCGCTCCCAATCCGAAAGCAGGAGGGGATCGAAGGATACTGTTTCAGGGGATTCGGGTCTCGTTTCCGCCGTAATGACAGCCCCTGAGTAACGGAGGGCGCTTAAGTAAAGAGGCTCCCGTATGCCGGTTTTCCGGAGTATGTCTTTTGCCAGGAGTTCCGCCGGGGGAAGATCCGCGATGATGCGGCCTTCTTCCATCACCACAATGCGGTCTACGGGCCGGTGAAGCGCGTCTTCCAGGCGATGTTCCACCATGATCACCGTTTTTCCCGTGTCCCGGTGGAGCCTGTCTATGAGTTCAATTGCCTCCTGGCCCGTGGCGGGGTCAAGGTTTGCCAGGGGCTCATCAAACAACAGTATTTCTACCTCGTTCATAAGGAGCCCTGCCAGGGAAACCCGCTGTTTTTGTCCTCCCGAAAGAACCTGGGGTGATTTATTCAGGTGATCTTCAATGTGAACGAGTTTCGCCGCTTCCCCGGCCCCCCGGTGCATTTCCGCCACCGCTACGCAGTCATTCTCCGCGGCAAAGGCAATATCCTCGGCGGCGGTAAGGCCCACAAACTGGCCGTCCGTGTCCTGAAGCACGGTCCCTATGGTTCCGGAACGGGCAAAAAGATCCTGCTTCAGAGCATCCTTTCCCATGATAGTAAGACTGCCTTGAACAGCGCCCTTGTACGCATAGGGAATAAGACCATTAATACAATGGGCCAGGGTGGATTTTCCGCAGCCCGAAGGTCCGGCTATGAGGATCTTCTCCCCCCGCCTGACGGCAAGGTTGATGCCGTACAAGGTGGGAAGAGATTGAGCTCTATACTGGAAGGTGAAGTCTGTAAAACAAACAGCAATGCTGCCAGCATCGCCCCTAAAAGACGGGGACCCTTCACCTTCTGGCAAGGACACTACTCAGCTTTGAGGCTGCCGGCCTTAACCTGGGTCCGGGAATAACCGGCGGCAAGGATGGTCCCCAGGATGAGGACTACGCCGGCGTTAAGGGACGCGGCGACTACGCCTTGAAGGAAGACTTTGTCGGCGGGTTCGGCATAAATGAGGATGTCCAGGGTGGGCGCGATGCCGATCCATACTACCGCATTACTGAGTATCTGGATGACGTTAAAGATAATCGCCTGTTTAATACCGAATTCACCGTCCTCAATTTTGAAGAGTTTCCAGAAGAGCCCGATAAGAAGGCCGTAGAGGGCGTCGGCAATGACCCAGCTCCACCAGACCCCGCCCCAGGTAAGGTCCGTGAGGGTGTGGCCGATAAAGCCGATGAGTACCCCGGCGATGGGTCCGAAAATTGCCCCAAAAATGGTGATGATAGCCGCCGCCAGGTTCAGGTTTGTGTTAGGTACTCCCGAGGGAATAGCCACAAACCGCATAAGCACGAAAAAAATCGCCGCGCCGATACCGGTGGCGACCACAGTTCTTACTGAAATAACTTTTCGAGCCATAAAAGTCCTCCTTAAGGAACCCCGACCGAGATTTGAAGGATCGTCGAACCTTCGGTTCGCGGTTCCCCCTCTTGCTATGACGCTAGGCGCCCGGCGCCATGGTATGCGTCTTAGATAAGTCTACTACAAAAGAGGTAAGGTTGGCAAGTACTCATATAAGAACTATCGGAATAATATGCTATTATCCCCTAACGCCACTCCGCTATTTCGCCCAGGGGCTTCCGTTCCCGGGGTTCCGGGTTTTCACTTGAATAACCGAAGGCTATTACCGCAACCAGCGCCAGTTCTGTTTTAAGCCAATCGCAGATTTCGGAATAAGCAATGTGAATATCGCAAATCCAGAGGCTGCCTATACCGTTGTCAAAGGCGGCAAGGCACATATTCTGAATCGCGGCGCCTATGGCCTGCAGGTTCATCATTTCGTAAATTTTTTCTTCCATGCCCTGGGACAGGGAAAATTTGTTTTGGGTATTGAGCACGAATATGCATACCGGAGCCTCCTCAAGCACCTCCAGGCTGTATTCCGCAAGCAGTACCACGGTCCTGTAGCTTTTTATCAGGGCGCTGTCGGCTTTTCTTTTTTTAATGCCCTCCCGTACCACCTCTATCATGGCGGACTTCTCTTTTCCTTCCATAACAATATATTTCCAGGGTTGTATATTCCGCGGTGAAGGCGCCCTGCCGCCTGCTTCAAGAATTTTTTCGATTATAGCCCTGTCAATATCTTTTTCCAGAAAGTTTCTGACGCTTTTTCTTTTAAATATGGCCTCTGTTGTTTCCAAAAATGTCCCCTTTTTTGTAATTAAACACAGTAACGCAAAAAAAATCAACAACCCCGCCGCAGAGCGCAGGACCAGCTTTCCTTAACCCTTGTTTTCCCCTATAATAATATACGGAGGAAATAGGGCTCCATACCGGGAAGCAATTGTAGCCGGGAGGAAATAATAGTATACTTATATAGAGGAGCAAGGATGAAAGGACCTATTTTAGTTGTTTTGGCCGCAGGCATAGGGAGCCGTTATGGCGGGCTCAAACAGATGGACAAGATCGGCAGGAGCGGCGAAGTGCTCCTGGATTTTTCTGTTTTTGACGCAAAACGGGCCGGTTTTGCCAAGGCGGTGTTCATTATCCGCCATGATATTGAAAAGGACTTTCGGGAATTGGTTCTGAGCCGTATCGGTTCCGCCTTTCCCTGTGACCTCGCCTTTCAGGAATTAGACAGCCACATCCCTCAGGATGTTTTAGAGGCAAGCCGTAAGGCCGACAGAACCAAGCCCTGGGGTACCGTCCATGCGCTGCTCTGCGCCCGGGACAAGATCGACGCCCCCTTTGCGGTGCTTAATGCCGATGACTTTTACGGCAAGGACTCCTTCGAAATTCTGGGTAAATACCTCTCTTCCCCGGACATTGGCGAAGGCGCTATTGTACCTTTCAGCCTTTACAGGACCCTGAGCCCCCAGGGAACGGTTACCCGGGGGGTCTGCGAAATCAAAGACGGCTGCCTTTCTTCGGTAGACGAACTAACCGCCATTGCCCGGGAAGGGGACGGCAGGATCTACAATACCGGCGCCGGCGGGGCGAAACGGTATTTAGCGGACGAGACTCCGGTATCCATGAATTTCTGGGGATTTCCGGAGAGTATCTTTCCGGACTTGCGGCGTTATTTTGATGAATTTCTTGCGGAAAAAGGGGGGGAGCCCAAGAGCGAGTGCTATCTTCCCATGGCGGCGGACTGGTTTATTAAGAACAAGCTGCTCAATATACGGGTACTCAAGGCGGACTCGGAATGGTTCGGGGTTACCTACAAGGAGGACCGGGAAATGGCGGTTAATCGTATTAA
>JAITNM010000186.1 GCA_031290475.1 Treponema sp.
TCCCCGATACATGAGAGAAAAATTCCCGGCATGACTAAATCATTTTCCTCCAGATACCTTATAGCTTCCCCGCTCATTTCAACCGGTAACAGGATTGTAAATTCCATTGGACTTTTCCCGATGGGGGAAAGCCATGTTCGTTTAGGCATGCCCGGAAGATCGGCGTTCATAATACGCAATGGAACAGTTTTATTTGAAGAGGTATCAACAGGAAATTGCTTCCAAATTCCCGTTGTAGGATCGGGGAGTTCCGAAAGCTCCGATAATTCAAATCCTATCCGGGCATAGGCGGGGCTGTCCATCAGATCCCGGTAGAACGGCGAATTTCCGCCCTGGCGTACGGCAACCTGGCCGTTAAAGACATAGAGGATTACAATCAGCAGAGCCGCCGAATAAAGAGCGATAATGACCGCTTTTACTTTTCCGCCGGGAAGTTCCGCCGGGCGCCAAGGTAATTTACCTGACATTTTAGGGGCGATCATGAATATCCTCCAGCATCGCGTTAACCAGAACAGCGGCAGTTTTAAATTTGCCCATCAGTACCTGATCAGAAATGGTTTGAATAATTTCCTTTGTTTTTGTGTTCAGAGCTTTCTTCTCGAACTCCGCGATAAGCCGGTCTACGGCTTCGATGTTTTTGCTTACGAGGGATTCTTTTAGTTCCACAAACAGTGGAAGATAGACGGCCGCAAGAGGGGAAGAACCCGTGACGTCTTCTGAGGACTCGGCATTGTTATTTTTATCTAATTCTTTTTGAATGGTCTGGACCGTTTCTTGCAAGCGTCCGTAAAAACCCGGCAGTTTTTCTGTTATCATGCCCAGATCGCCTGATTTTCCCGCTGTTTCCAGTTCCGCTGCTTCCTGTGATAGTTCAGCGGCCCCAGTGGTTCCGGCGGCGCTTTTTAGGGCGTGGATATGTGTTGCAAACGCGGGAAGATCGTTCTCCGCCGGAACTGCGGAAAGATACGGAAGCCGTTCCAGAATGTCTTTGTGGAACGCAGCCAAAACTTTTTTATAGCCTTCAAGGGTTCCGCCGGTCATGTTAATGCCTTTTGTTACATCAATGCCGGAAATCACTATTTCCGCATTACCTTCAAAACTTTCACGCTTCCCCGCTTCCCCCGCCTTAATTTGCTTTTCTTTTGGGACCCACTTTGCAATAAGTTCATCCAGCTTGGCAATTTCTATGGGTTTGGAAAGGTAATCGTTAAAACCCTTTTCTAAAAACATTTCTTTCATCCCCGTAACCGCGTTGGCGGTTAGGGCAATCATGGGAACACCCTTAGGGCGTTCCCCGGCATTTTTTCGCTGAGATTCTTCCCAAGAGCGAATCGCGGCAACAGCTTCAATACCGTCCATCTCAGGCATCATGTGATCCATCAGCACAAAATCAAAGCTCTCCATAGGAGAGCACGGTTGCTTTTTTATCTGCTCTATTGCTTCCGCACCTGATGTACAGAGGGTAATTTTCATCTGATAGGGCGCAAGCAGCCCTTTAAGAACGGTAAGATTGGTATCAATATCATCCACCGCAAGAATATGAGCATCCGGCGCTATAAACTTCACTTTCGGTTCATTTTTGCCTGTGGGGGAAATTACCGGAGCTTCCATGGCGCCTATGGGAGCGGAATCAAGCACCCGCTGGGGAATGACGGCGGTAAACGTGCTGCCCTGTCCGTACACGCTTTGTACGGTAATGTCCCCGCCCATAATGCGGCAGAGATTCCGGGCGATGACAAGTCCTAAACCCGTTCCCTCAAGGCCCCGGTTCCGGTGGGTGTCCACCTGGTTGAAATTCCCAAAGAGCTTGTCCATATCTTCGCTCTTTATGCCTATGCCCGTATCTATAACCGTAAAAGAAAGGAGCATCATCTCGTTATCCTGCATAATGCCGGGAACCCCAAGAGCCCTCCTTTCGGAGGGGGAAGAGGCCGAAGGCCGAGGTTCCCCTCCGGAAACATGAAAAGTAATGCTTCCCTTATTGGTATACTTAACGGCGTTGCTCAACAGATTAAGGCATACCTGCCTGATTCGTATCTGATCGCCAAACAAGGCGCGGGGAAGGGAAGAATCAATGTCGATGATAAACTTGACGGGCTTTTCTGAAATTCTGTTTTGAATGATATTAACACAGTCATTTATAAGAGAACTAAACATATAATCGGCTTCAATAATATCAAGCTTGCCGGATTCAATTTTTGAAAAATCGAGAATATCATTGATAATGGAAAGCAGACTTAAACCAGCCTGTTTAATATCCTCAACTTTTTTATAGGCTTCTTCACTCAGATCGTTACGCAAAAGGAGTTCCGACATGCCGATGATGGCGTTCATGGGGGTGCGGATTTCATGGCTGGTGTTGGCAAGAAAATTGCTTTTTGCCTCCGATGCGGCATCCGCCTTATTTTTCAATTCCAAAAGATGGGAGTTTTGTTTGTTCACCTCGTCAAGGAGGGACAAATTTGATTCCGCCGCAAGATCCGCCTTCATTTTTAAATTTAAAAGTTCCTGATTCTGCCGGGTTACCGATCTCGTAAGAAACAGGTATAACACAATTCCCACGGCAATAAATACAATCACAAAAAGGATCTGCTGTACTATTTGCCTGTATACCTTTTGGTGTATTTCTTCGGCGTCAAAATCACAACCCGCAAGGCCTACCATGATTCCCTTTGAATTAAATATGGGGACATAGGACGAGATCAACCAGCCCCATTCCTGATAATCCAGTACTCCGAACTGGGGCATTTCTCTTTCCCATGTGAGAAAATAACTTTTATCATATTCGCTTACATCTTCCTCCGCCCCCAGGGGCGAAAACACAGGATCGTCAGGGGCACAACTGCCGTCTATGATAAAGCGGTGAACCCCGTCCGTATTACGAGTCATAGTATAAAGGTAGAGACATTGGGTTTCTTCTTTTAAGGCAAGTAATTTAAGCCGGGTGGTTTCATAATAAGGATCTTCGGGATCAAGGGTTCCAGAGAGCTGTTCAAAAGCATCACCGTCTATAAGAGCCGCTACTCGTTTGGCAATCGGTAGTCCAAGAGTAGAACAGACAAGATCCGTTACCGTATTAATCTGCTGGAGTGAGGTAATAATGAGTACCCCTAAAACAGCCATAATAAATACGACAAAAAACAGGGTAAACTGTATGTTCATTACGGACAGCTTCTTATGCCCCGGCGTTCTCATAATGCCTTCTACCAGGAAACAAGAAAGGTACAGGTTTCGGCGCCGTTTTTCCGGCAGGGTTTTGAATCATCGTGGATGATCATGGCTTTAACATCGTACGCTTGAGCCATGGAAGTTATGATTCCCTTGTCAAAAACACAGGGGTAGGGATTATTGCTCAGGCTTATAATAAGGTTCTTGCCCGGAACCTGCTCATAGCCGTAATGCCCTATCCCTTCATGAATGGTATTGGCGGCTTCATCGTAAAGCGGCTTACCGTTTTTCCGGTGGTTAATGTGATAGGCCACATCAATTGCCTTTATGGCGCTGTGCATATCCTTAACCCAGGGCGGAAATTTCGCGTTGGAAGGAATGGCATAACCTATCTTGTAGAGTATGCCGTCCCCCACCTCTTTGGCGATAGCCGCGAAACCGTCCAGCCAGGCCTGCTGGGGATACCAGCCCTCCATATCGAAAATCCATTTGTCCTTTTTCATCTTTCCTATCCCCACTTCACTCATGTACTTCTCCCCCAGGGATTTGAAAGAGCCCATTCCGTC
>JAITNM010000020.1 GCA_031290475.1 Treponema sp.
TTAGACAGTCAAAATCCGTTTGTCAACGCCCCTACAGGAATTGTCGGTATATAAAGACTAAACACTTGAGCATATCCCTTATTTTTCCGATAATATGGATCTGTTGGGTTTAATTCCTATTCTTATTGCCGTTGTGATTCTGATTTTTGCCGTAGTCGGGTTTTTTTTAGTTATGAACCGGTCAAAAGGCGGTACAGCCGGCGGTACAGCCGGCAAAAAACGCATGAAAAGCTATGACGCGCTATTTAAGGAAGCGAATAAGCGGTTGCAGGCGAATCCCAAGGACCCGGAGGGATTGAGTACTTTGGGAGAACTCTATTTCCAGGACGGCGCCTGGGAGAATGCCTTTAGAACCTATGAAACCCTGGTCGAAATTCTTCCCTCCGCCCAGGGTCTGGATGACTTCACGATAAACCTGCGTTATGGCCTTTCAGCGGTGAAGTTGAACCAGACCGAAGTCGCTTACAAGGCCCTTTCCGCGGCCCGCTTGCTCAAGACGGATAATTTTGAAATTAACTTTAATTTGGGCAACCTTGAATTTCAGCGGAAAAATTACGATAAGGCGATTCAGCTCCTCCAGCAAGCCCGTATCCAGGACCCGGAACACCCCGGCTGTCTCAGAATTTTAGGCCATTCCTTCTTCAAAATGAAGAAGTACAAGGAGGCCATGTCTTATATCCGTAAAGCCATGGATCTGGCTCCCGAAGACAAGGAATCTCTTTATACCCTGGCGGAGTGTTATCACGAGGCCAATCAGATTGATCAGGCCCTAAAAATATTCTCCCACCTGCGGCCGGACCCCCAGATGGGCGCTCAGGCCAGTCTTATGGCCGGGACCATCAACATGGAAACCCACCAGGAAGCAAGGGCCATTGAGGATTTTGAAATAGGCCTCAGGCACCAGAACATCACTCCGGAAGTCGAGATAGAAACGAAGTACAAGCTGGCGTCCTGTTACCTCAGGGCCAATGAAATCGCCAAAGCCCTGGGACACCTGCGGGACATTCAGGCGAGAAACACCGGTTAC
Organism: Treponema sp.; assembly: GCA_031290475.1. GTDB lineage: Bacteria > Spirochaetota > Spirochaetia > Treponematales > Breznakiellaceae > JAITNM01. Next base: position 1,028 of record JAITNM010000020.1, read on the forward strand.
CGCGATGTGGCAGTGCTAATCAGCAAATACCAGGAACTCAACGCAAACAAGAACCTCCAGATCTACACCATGGCCCCTTCGGGGGATTTTGTGGCCCTGTGCAGAAAAATTGTCATGACCTACTATCCCCGGGCCAAAGTGAAGATCACCAGTATTTCTGTTACGAAAGCTGATTGGGCGGATATTTTGGCGGAAGTGGACACGCCTAAATGGTCGGACCTTGTGATGTTCAGATTTATCCGTTCCCAGGGGGCCGTCGGTGAAATGATTGTCCGGGAATTCCACAATCATCTTAAGGAAGTAAAGGCCGGTAAAGGCATTTGTATTACCCTCGGAAGCTATACCGAAGAAGCCCGCCGCTACACCGAGGCCCGGCTCATCGATCTTATTGAGAAGGACCGGTTTACCGCTATTCTTAATAGTGTAGACGCAAAAGCTGCCACCGTTCCGGCGGCCAAGAAAAAGTAGCCCCGTTGTGCTAGCGGCGGATCGCTTTCTTTCCCGGCTTGCGATTGGGCCAAGTGATGTTTCTCCTGATACCCTGTCCGACAATAAATGGATCGCCGCCGAATTTGTCCGCCTGGTTTCTCCGTCAATCGGCCGCCTTCCCTCCGCAAATCTCGCCTTTACCTACCTTTTTGAAAAACGCCCCTCCCCGGACACGCCCGATCCCGAAGGCAGTGAGGGCAGGGCGCGGCGTCTGCTCAAGCTGGGCTATATCGCCGCGTTCTTTCTGGACCAGTACGATGACGATTCAATGAATCTGGAAAAAGAAGACTGGCAGAATATCCGTTCCATTCTTGAAGAAGCCTCGGAAGAAATAGACGTTAATACCCTGACGGCCCTCATGGGAGAACTCCTGGAAAGAGGTGAAATGTAAAAACGCGAAGCGTTTGTAACTATTCAGGCAGATAGCAGCAAGCTGCTATCCCTCCTATAAAAACCCAAAAAAATGGGTTTTTATAGGGCATTTTATTGAACGAGGGGGTTTACACCCCCTCCATTCGAAAAAAACTCTTGTTTTTTTCGAGCTACCCCCACTAAGCCGATACTCGCATACGATCGACTGAATAGTTACTCGCGTTTTCACATTTCACCCTGCACACTTTACCCTCTCATGTTTACAGATTTCTATTAACCCGCAGCCATTCGGCGAGTTGGCGTTCCAGATCGGTAGTAGTAATTGTACTACCGATAACAGTATTACTGTTACCGGCCCCGCCGCCTGAACGGATGCGGCCGTGGAGGTAGGGCAGGATCACCCGCTGCTTAATAGCCATCCATCTGTGGGGGAGTATATTGGGCGGCGACAGGGCGTCTTCCGGGGGCATGTGGCCCAGCAGACCGGGGTAGTACTGCGGAAAGATCTGCTCTGTCACGGTACGCATGGCGGAAAAGCCGTTCCCTATTCCAAAGAGCGTTTCGTTCATTCGCAGGCGGCGGCTTTCTTCTAAAAAGCGGCTCTGGGTGTCTTTCCGGAAAAACCACCGGGTAAAGGCGTCCGCGGCTTTTTTCGCCCTGGTAGTTTTACTGATGCCGTAATAAGTGGTGTTTTCTACAAGCGGGATGGTTCCGTCCTTTCCGGCGATCCAGCGAAAGTCGAGACTGTCCCGCTGCTCCCCGGTCAGGGTGAAGAATTCGGAGCTTTCCATATAGGTAAAGAGGATGCGTCCGGAAATAGCGAGTTTTGCCGGCGGAACGAAAAAATACTTAAAGGAAAAATCATCCTCTATGTCGGTATTGGTATTGGCCTCCGCGATCCAGTTGCGGATATAGCGTATCGATTCTTCCAGCGCCCCCTGATCCCAGGCGAGAGGTTCGGCCTCACGGAATTCGGTGTTAAAGAGGGTGGCGCTGACAAAGAGAAATTCGTCGTTCCATGAGGGGGAAAATCCCATCCGCGTATAGGCGCCCTTGGATTCCACGTTATAGGCCTTGCCGGCCTCCTTGATTTCCTCAAGCCCAATGATGAACAGGTTCGAGAGCAGATGACTGTTATTCCGGGAAAAGGCCAGGGCGGGAATATTAAACGATACGGGGAGCAGATACTGTTTCTCTTCGATCCGACCCAGGGAGAGGAGCCGGGGATAAAAATCCTCACCGTTCATTCCCTTGTTCTTGAAGAGATAGTCCAGGGGTTTAAAGAAGACACGGGTAGAAGCGCTTTTCAGCCAGCTTCCCGCCACGATGTCCGGGTAATCTTTGGCATCGGTCAGCTTTTGCGCGGGCGACTCAAAATACCGGGTTTCTATCTTGTACTCATCCTGACCGGAATTGAAGTACTCGGCGTAGACGGCGAACTCGGGACGGTCGGTCCAGATGACCGCGGTACTGCCTTCCCAAAAACCACAGGACGCCAACAAGAACGCGGTAACAATCGCCGGAATACAGATTTTTCTCATTAAATCATCCTATTGTCCCTGTTTATAGCTTGTCAATCCCGGCATTTAACAGTATTATCAGATAATGTCAGTTGAAAATATACGCGATCCTATGATTCTTCAAATGCTGGAGAGGCTTGGTGAGCATTACCGGGCCAACATAGATACCCGTTTTATCCGCACCGCCCTGTTGCAGGTTTCACTGGAAAAAAGCCAGTGGGATCTGATAGATTCTCTTACGAAAGCGGATCAACTCCGTTTCCAGGGCTATATGTTGGAAAACCTCTACATCCAGCTTGCGGCCGCGAGAAAGCTGGCATCCCTGGCCCGCCGGGACCTGGTCCCGAATATACGGAACCGCGTAGCCGCTGTGGGTTCCAGCACCGGCCCGGAGCGGGTACTTCGTGATATGGCGGTAAACGCCTTCGAATCTAATGTAGAGATTTTTTCACAGATGATAGATCAGATTTTTGCCACCCTGGTAAAACTGGATAGCGCGGACCGGAAAAACGGCCGCCGCCCCCTCTGCACCCAAATGCCTGAACTCGCCGATCTCCTCCTGACCTTGCAGGAACAATGAGTATGGGGGGGCCCGTTACCTCGCCTTTCCTCCGCACCCGTTACTCTTGCTTTGGCCCCTCCCTACGCTCCATAAAAACGCTGCGCGTTTGTTACTCCGCTACCCCCCACGTGAAATGCGGCATAGACTGGGGGGGACGTCGGGGCCAGCGTATGCCCCAAAACGAACAAAGTTGCCATATGCGGAGCAGATAAAAGATTTTCCGGGAGGGGAATCCATGGGAGAAACAGGAAAGCAGCAGGGTATGCGCTGGCCCTGGGGGTATAATCCCATCCTATAGACATTCCGGACATATTGCACTACAATTTAAAATGTTGTATATCTGTAATTAGAGTTTGTCCATAATGTAGACACATTATGGACAAACCTCCTTGAAAACCGCATTTTGCACACCGTTTTGGTACAAAACGGGAGCAAATGCAGGTGTCGTCCATAAAGTAACATCAGACCGAAGGTCCGCGCTTTATGGACAGACACTAATTAGCGATGCGGTAACAAATTGGTTTCCCGGGGATGGTTAAGCTTCGGAATGCTTGTGGGGGTTCGAATCCTCCCTGGGGAAAACGGATGACATTGGCGGTTTCCTCCGCACGGCCCCTTCGTCTATCGGTTAGGACATGAGATTCTCAATCTTAAAAGAGGAGTTCGATTCTCCTAGGGGCTAAAAGTTATTACTTTTTCTAAAGTAATAACCTGTCGGCAAAAGCACTGTATCTCAGTTAATTGAGAATCGAACTCGCTGAGGCCCGCCGAACGAATGTGAGGAAAAGCGGACAGGATGTCCGCGGCAGGGCCGAAGCGCGGGCTGAAAGGAGCCCGCACGATGCGGGCGACTGGAAACTTCGATTCTCCTAGGGGCAAAATGGAAGAAATAGGGACCATGGATAGACTGGTCTCCAGTCTGTCCCTGACGGAACGGAAGGATCTGCTCAGCAAGTTGGAGACCCAGTCGCTCATTTTAAAGGAGCTTCTGTATCAGGATGCGGACGACTCAAGCTTCACCGGTGATGCGGAAGAGCGCTTTTTGAAGCTTTCTATATTTATGCGTATCTGGTATTACATCCTGGGACTCTTTAAGTCCCAAATTCCCCTTGTAGTTTTTAGAAATCAGGAGATCGTCAATCTCGGCAGGGAAGCGGAGGCCCGCGCTCCGGGATTCTACAATGCCGCCCGGGGGGTTCTGCTCCCGCAGTTCTACGAGGCGCTTGATAAACTCAGGAATAATTCCCGTTTTTTTTATGCGGCCCTGGATTCAGGCTTTAATCGTGATAAAGGCGCCTTCTACGGCTTTCTCGCTTCTCTGGAGATGGAAGATATTCATGCCCGGCTGGTCTCCGATACGGACCCCGTCATCATCGCGGATAGGAATCCCGAAAATTCTGAGTCCGTCTTGCGTCAGACTGCCCAAAGGAATTTTGAGGATATCATTTTGACGATCACCGAGGAGCAGCGGGGCAGGATGTACGCCAATGCCCGTTCCCTGGTCTGTCTTAAGCAGCTTTCTTCCTTCCTGTACGACCGGCTCATCATGGCCTTTACAAAGGACGATGACCTTGGCGGCATGGTCTGTAAAGTCGCCATTGTCCGGGATGCCCTGACGAGCCTCAACAACACCCTCTTTTCCCTTAAAGAATGCCCTTCCATGAGCCTCCTTGAATCCCTCTTTATTTTTATCCTCCAGGACCAGGGCGTGGACGCTCAAATTGATGTACACGCGGAAACTCAAAAACTCCTTACCCAGGCGGAAATTTCTATTGCCGCCATCCAGGACTTTAACCGGAAAATCCCCCTCACCCTGATTACCCGCATTGCCGCCCGGGATGCGTCCGTAATGCCCCAGGCCCTTTCCGGGGGTGAAGACTGGTTCCTCCTCTACAGGGATTATTGGAAACGGCATATTGACAGCATGTTTTTTGCCTATTTCGGGAACCGCCGCCGCCGGGAATTACAGAAATCGTTTGCGGACTTTTTTCAGGGCCTGGAATTTAAATCCCTTGAAAACGCCGAATCCGAAACGAACCCCGAGGGGCTCCCGGTACTTCACGCGGACAGCCTTGCCTTCCTCCTCACCTTTCAATCCGGTGTTTTTATGAAAACCCTCAATCCTTTCCTGCGTACCGTACTCATTGACGGAGACTTCTACAAAAAAGACAACAAGATCGAGTACACGGAATACTACAACGAAATCATCAAGCTTGATGATGTGGTTAAACAGTTTGACGCAAATCTTTCTCCCAATGGCGAGTGGGGGAAACGCTATGCCCAGACTGCGGGAGAAATGTCCGCGTTAACCGTAAAGCGGCGGAAATTCCAAATAATTCAGGAAGAGATCGACGAGCAGGCCCGCGCCATTATCGAACGCTCAGGCCTGGCCATGAACGGTTTGGTAAATGTACTCGGCGGCATTATCTCCCGGGAATCTAACGGCAAATACGACACCCTTTCCAACCTGCTCCGGCTTAACGGAAAAGGCTCCGAATTCAGCGGCGGCCTGGAGATTTCGGTGCAAAAGCTGAAAGAGGCCCTGAAGATACTCAAAAATATTGTCGAAATTGAGAACAGGAAATAGTTTTTTTCGCAATGTCAACAGGTTAAGCGGTGATCAGAAATACAAAGAAGAGAAATTTACCACAGATCACGCTGACCACACAGACAAAAGAGCGTTTTTCGAACAAAAAGTCCGTGTGGTTCGTGTGGTTCGTGTGGTCCGTGGTTAAAATTTCTTAACCTGTTGACATTGGTTTTTTCGGTAAGGAGGGAGTAGTGGAAGAAGGGGCTTTGTCGAGCTCATGGTAAAGTACGATGACTGTTAATTTTTTTTCTTTGGATTTTTCTAACCAAGACCCG
>JAITNM010000051.1 GCA_031290475.1 Treponema sp.
GAGTCCTTAGTCTGCGCTATCCGCTATCATCATGATCCGGCATCGGTGCCGGTTCAATTTAAAATACTTACCGAGACGGTTTACTTGGCCAATATGCTCTGCGAATACGAAATCCACAACGTAACTTTTGACCAGTTTGACTCTGCGGTTCTTGACAGTTTTAATATCTCCAATAAGACCCAAATCGAAGGTCTTATCGAACGGTTTCAGGCAAACATTGGAAAGGAAAACGGGTAAAGCCGTTTTTATCCCCTGCGGGGAACCATGCTCTCTTACTACGGTGGGGAATTTGGCGGTTTTAGTTTTAGTAACAGGGGCAGATGATCGCTCAATCCATGGCCGGTGCGGGGATTGTAAGTATCGGGGTATCCCGCGGCGGTTGTAAAAGGTTCCCGGTGCAGGACCTCACAGGAATCGTACTCCCAGTCTTTCCCGTCAAATAAAGCTCCGTTTAGCAGTATGTGATCGATGGTTTCCCATTCGTTTTTGTAGACGTATGATCCCTTTTGTAGTTCACTGCCCCAGGGTGTGTAGAGTACGGTGGTTCCTGCGGCGAAGTACCGGTTTTCCGGGGGTTTTGTCCGGCTTAATACCAGGAAATCCGCTTCATTAACAGAGAACACAAGCTCCGCAGCCTTGGGATCATCGGGAAGAAGGGCGCTTACCACCGCCCCCGACCGGCGGTAGAATTCGTCATGATTTTCGTTCAGGTCCCCCAGGATCACCGCCGGAGTCCCCGGAGCCTTTTCTTCTATTTCCCGCAACCGTCTCAGGATTACCCGGGCTGCGGAACGGCGCAATGATTCGGTGACTATATCGTTTCCCAGCTTTGATTTCCAATGGCACACAAAAAGTACCAACGGTTTATTTTGCTGTTCGATCCGTATTTCCATAACCGGTCTTGGGATGGCATTATTGCCGGAATTTACCGAGTGTATTTTTGTTTCGAGCAGCGGGTATCTGCTTAAAACGCCTATCCCCAAGGATGAACCGGGGTTGTTGGCAAAGAAACTCCACCCGTAGCCTTTACCGGCCAGGGACTCCTCCGCCAGGGTTTTGAGAATGCCGGGGTTTTCCAGTTCCTGAAAAGCCAGAATGTCCGGGGGGCCTTCCTCTTTGCCGGTATTTACCATACTTTTCGCCGCCTGGGTCAGGGCAGTAAGCCGGGCCTGGTATTTTTCTTCCGTCCATCCCGTCTGGGTGCGGTATTCGTCGTATTCCATCCCGGATTCGCTGCCGTCGAAAAGGGCCTGGAGATTCCAGGTAGCAATAGTCAGGGCGCTGGCCTGGCCTGGGGCCTGGCTTTTTTCCGGAGCGGACCCCTCCGGAGAGGCCGGCAGATCGCAGCTTGAGACACAGCCGGTTAGCCATGTTTCCAGGATGATTATCCCGAAAAGTCTCAGGGCAAATTTCGTGTATAGCTTCATAAAGAGCCTCCTATACATTACTATGGGTTTGGCAGCTAATCTGCTTTAATCGGGATGAAAATTTTTTGGGAATTTTTTTCAAGATTTGCAAATTTGCGGATTTCCCTCATACCGGGAGGCTGTGAAGTGTGTTAATTCCTTATTCTACATAGATTTAGCGTTGCTGGTCTGTGCTGACTGAAAACGCAGAATTCGGGGTATAGCAGTTGTGTGAGCAACATTCTGAAAAGAGGTACGGTCCCGGCGTATGATGGAAATGTTTCTGGTTCCCTACTTTGGCAAGATGAGGATAGACCGGATTGGCGAAGAAGAGATTGATACCTGGTTGGTGAATTTTGTGGACCGGGAACGGCGGGGGACCTTTAAGAAGATTACCGGGGATACGGACATAGCGTTGGTTCCGAAAAAGCTGAAAGCCTCGTATGCCAATGTGGTGTTTGGGGTTTTACGGCTTATGCTGAAACAGGCGGTAAAGCGGCATATTATCCCCTTCAATCCGGTTGACAATGTTGAAAAGCTGACTACCGAACAAAAGCAGGTGGAGATTTTGACCATAACCGAATTCAAGGTATTGCTATTTCAATAGCTGAAAAGGACGCAATATTTAATTTGAACTCATCGTCACAGGTGTCAAGTGTAGCAGGAAACACCAGATCATCTAAGCCGAGGTTAAAATATTCTTCCGGTGGTATATTCAATATCACTGGATTTGCTTCCAGAAAAAATCTTCCATACTTTTCATCGGCAAAGAATTTGTACCAATGAATTCTGTAAGAGAGTATGCTTATAAGCTGCTTGTCATTTTCTACGTTAACCCATTTTCTGAATACATCGCATTGCTTAATAGAATTATCCCAATAGATGATTTTCGCCAGTTGGCTTTTGCTCTTAAAATGGTGGTGAAAGTACCTTGGGATATCCCAATAGCATTGCATATATCCGCATACGTGGTTCTGATATACCCTTTCTCGTAGAAAAGATCCCTTGTGACTTGCAATATTCTTTCTCTTGTCTCTAAACCGACCTTGTAATTTGCCATAGTAATCGCCGAATAGACGGTCTCGACACTCCTTTTAAATATTTTATGCATTACCCGAAAAAGTGGATTTATCAATAGTGTGTCATTATAACTCACTATTGATAGGTTTACCTTTATCTGTGTAATCAGCAAATATCATCGCGATGCCTCAAAACAAAACCTAGCCAAAAACTATAATGGTTCCACACTGGAGTGTGGGGCAAATGAGGTTAGGGATGAGCGCGAGACGGGAGATTTTTGAGGCGCATTACCGGCGTTATCAGCAGGCGGAGAAGAGAGACAAGGGGAAGATCCTTGACGAGATCGCGGGGACGACCGGCCTTAACCGGGACCACGGCGAAACTTCGTTTCGCAGCCCATGTGCTGGCGAATTACGGGAAGAAGCGGACAATCGGGATTGACGGGAAAACGGTCATCCTGGAAGCCCGGCTGCCCCGCCGGAAGCGGGAGCCGGGGAAGCGGGGCGGGAGGCCGGCGAAGTACGGTGCGGCGTTTGAGGCTGTCCTGGCGTGCGTCTGGGAGGATCACGGGCGGTCGTGCGGCAAGCTGCTGGCGCCCATGATTCGGGGCATGATTGACTTCCTTGCCGCGTCGAAAGAACCTGACTACGGTATCACCGATGCAATTAAAGCCTTGCTGGTAAAGGTCAGCGGAGCCCAGATAGACCGGTTGCTCAAACCGGCGAGGAAGGCGCTGGCACTTCGGGGGATAAGCACGACCCGTGCGGCGGGCGCTTCGCTGCGTTCCCAAGTGCCGGTTCAAACCCATTTCGACCGCAAAACCGTGAAGCCGGGAGCGTTCGCGTTTGATACCGTCGGACTTTAGTCCGCGCGCACTGCGGAAACACCGCTTCAGGGCAGTTTTGCAAGACGTTGACCGGAACCAGCCCCTATTCCGGATGGGTGGAAGAGCGGGCCCTGCTGAACGGCGCGAACAAGTGGGCAAAGGAGGCCATAGAGAACATACAGGCCGATCTGCCGTTTCCCCTGACCGCAAGTCATTATGACAACGGGGTGGAGTTCATGCGCCCTTCGGGCGCTTTCGTAGGGGAACGGATTAACGGCCCGCTAACGCGGGCGGCCTCATCAACAAACCGCTTCTGGAATGGTGCCTCGCCAAACATATACAGGCAACCCGGAGCAGGCCCTACCGCAAGAACGACAATTGCTTTGCCGAGCAGAAAAACTACGACGCCGTCCGCAAAAGGGCCGGAACAACGCCGAAACACAGCCGAAACGGCGCTCTCCAGCGGAGCATCGACAAGCGGCCCGAACACGTCGACAACCGCG